>NZ_CP116902.1:390000-525000 GCF_028471905.1 Aneurinibacillus uraniidurans
CGTTCCTACAGCGGTGAAGTCAGACCGGAAGGACTGGTGGAGCGGTAGGAAGTGAGAATGCCGGTGTAAGTAGCGAAAAGAAAGGTGAGAATCCTTTCCGCCGAAAGCCTAAGGGTTCCTGAGGAAGGCTCGTCCTCTCAGGGTTAGTCGGGACCTAAGCCGAGGCTGAAAAGCGTAGGCGATGGACAACAGGTTGAAATTCCTGTACTACCTCCACTCCGTTTGAGCAACGGGGGGACGCAGGAGGGTAGGGTGAGCAGACTGCTGGTTATGTCTGTCCAAGCAGTGAGGCGTGTGTATAGGCAAATCCGTACACTGTAACGCCAGGCTGTGATGGCGAGCGAATTAAAGTAGCGAAGTCCCTGATCTCACACTGCCAAGAAAAGCCTCTAGCGAGGAGTGAGGTACCCGTACCGCAAACCGACACAGGTAGGCGAGGAGAGAATCCTAAGGCGCGCGAGAAAACTCTTGCTAAGGAACTCGGCAAAATGACCCCGTAACTTCGGGAGAAGGGGTGCCCCGGTAGCGTGTCAAAGCGCGAGGGGGCCGCAGTGAAAAGGCCCAAGCGACTGTTTAGCAAAAACACAGGTCTCTGCGAAGCCGCAAGGCGAAGTATAGGGGCTGACGCCTGCCCGGTGCTGGAAGGTTAAGGGGAAAGGTTAGCCGCAAGGCGAAGCTTTGAACCGAAGCCCCAGTAAACGGCGGCCGTAACTATAACGGTCCTAAGGTAGCGAAATTCCTTGTCGGGTAAGTTCCGACCCGCACGAAAGGCGTAACGACTTGGGCACTGTCTCGGCAAGAGACTCGGTGAAATCATACTACCTGTGAAGATGCAGGTTACCCGCGACAAGACGGAAAGACCCCATGGAGCTTTACTGCAGCCTGATATTGAATGCTGGTATTGTTTGTACAGGATAGGTGGGAGCCGTTGAATCCGGACCGTCAGGTTCGGGGGAGGCGTCCTTGGGATACCACCCTGACAATGCTGGCCTTCTCACTTGCATCCCTTACCGGGATGAAGGACCGTGTCAGGCGGGCAGTTTGACTGGGGCGGTCGCCTCCTAAAAGGTAACGGAGGCGCCCAAAGGTTCCCTCAGAATGGTTGGAAATCATTCGCAGAGTGTAAAGGCACAAGGGAGCTTGACTGCGAGACCTACAAGTCGAGCAGGGACGAAAGTCGGGCTTAGTGATCCGGTGGTTCCGCATGGAAGGGCCATCGCTCAACGGATAAAAGCTACCCTGGGGATAACAGGCTTATCTCCCCCAAGAGTCCACATCGACGGGGAGGTTTGGCACCTCGATGTCGGCTCATCGCATCCTGGAGCTGAAGTAGGTTCCAAGGGTTGGGCTGTTCGCCCATTAAAGCGGTACGCGAGCTGGGTTCAGAACGTCGTGAGACAGTTCGGTCCCTATCTGTCGTGGGCGCAGGAAATTTGAGAGGAGCTGTCCTTAGTACGAGAGGACCGGGATGGACGCACCGCTGGTGCACCAGTTGTTCCGCCAGGAGCACAGCTGGGTAGCTATGTGCGGACGGGATAAGCGCTGAAAGCATCTAAGCGTGAAGCCCCCCTCAAGATGAGATTTCCCACAGCATAAGCTGGTAAGACCCCTTATAGATGATGAGGTAGATAGGTTCGAGGTGGAAGTGCAGCAATGTACGGAGCTGACGAATACTAATCGGTCGAGGGCTTAACCAATACAACTTACGTTACGTTTCGATTCAGTTTTGAAGGTGTTACACACTTTCATTGATGATGGAGGTTCTGCTAAAGGCAGCGCACGTCCTGTGCACAACGCAGAACGACCAACATCCTATTGGTCCGCAGTAGCTCAGTCGGTAGAGCAATCGGCTGTTAACCGATCGGTCGCTGGTTCGAGTCCGGCCTGCGGAGCCATGGCCCGTTGGAGAAGCGGCTTAACTCACATGCCTTTCACGCATGCATTCAGGGGTTCGAATCCCCTACGGGTCACCATATGGAGGATTAGCTCAGCTGGGAGAGCATCTGCCTTACAAGCAGAGGGTCGGCGGTTCGATCCCGTCATCCTCCATCCTTATTTTAAATGCGGAGCCGTGGTGAAGTTGGAGTTCACGCTGGACTGTCACTCCGGAGGTCGCGGGTTCGAGTCCCGTCGGCTCCGCCATTTATTCAAACATCGTTTTATGGCTCGGTAGCTCAGTTGGTAGAGCAGAGGACTGAAAATCCTCGTGTCGGCGGTTCGATTCCGTCCCGAGCCACCATATGCCGGTGTAGCTCAACTGGTAGAGCACCTGACTTGTAATCAGGGGGTTGAGGGTTCAAGTCCTTTCGCCGGCACCATTTTTACTAAAGGTTTTACTTTCTATATTTTCGGAGGGGTAGCGAAGTGGCTAAACGCGGCGGACTGTAAATCCGCTCCCTGTGGGTTCGGCGGTTCGAATCCGTCCCCCTCCACCAGTTTTATTGGGGTATAGCCAAGCGGTAAGGCAACGGACTTTGACTCCGTCACTCCCTGGTTCGAATCCAGGTACCCCAGCCATTTTATAGCGAGCCATTAGCTCAGTTGGTAGAGCACCTGACTTTTAATCAGGGTGTCACTGGTTCGAGTCCAGTATGGCTCATCACTTTATAGCTACTCCACATGGGAGTAGCTTTTTTATGTTCAAGGACTGGCTCTTATCTAGAGAATGGAAGAGGCAGTATGCTATACTTAACAAATAAGCAAAAGAAAATGGAGGGGCATATGGCCAAGCAGCAATACGCGCCAAAAAAAGAAGGCAAGATTGTTCCCATTCGTATGGATGCAACATTTTATAATAATCGTGCGCTCAAATATCTCGATAAGCTTAACTTCCAGAAAGCGCTCCGTTATTTTCGGAAAGCCATTGAACTGGAACCGAACAATCCAGACTATTACTGCAGTATGGCTGGCGTACTCGCTGAACTGGAAAAGTACGATGAATCAAATCGTATACTCTGGCATGTACTTGAAGAAATTGATTGTAAAATAAATGAATGCTATTTTTATCTCGCCAGCAATTATGCTAACTTGCTGGAGTTTGAGTTGGCCGAACAATATGTAGCAAAATATCTCGAACTAGCTCCTGATTCTTTATATACAGAAGAAGCCGAGGATCTGCTTGACTATATTGATTTTCAGCTTCAATCGATACCGCGAGAGCGTGAAACGGGAGAAAATCAGGAAGTTACCCTTTTGCATGATCGTGCTCGCCGCCTGCTAGAAGAAGGACGTTTCTCCGAGGCATCTAAAATACTTATCAAAATTCATACAGAACACCCCGATTTCATTGCTGCGCGTAATAATCTGGCGTTATGTTTCTATTATATGGGCCGCTTTGAAAAAGCAATGGATACGATTCTTTCTGTCCTGGAAGAAGAACCGCACAACATACATGCTCTCTGTAACCTCGCCGTATTTTACTCCCATCTGCGGGACAAAGAGAAACTTCTTGATCTACTTACCCTACTGAAAAAAATTGTGCCGTATCATTTTGATCAATCCTATAAACTTGCTACAACGCTTGGAATCTTAGGGGAGGATGAAGCAGCATACTTTCTTTTTAGTAAAATGATTGCGCAAACAGGACTGGGAGACGTACATCTGCTTCATTATGGTGCAGTAGCTGCTTATAATACCGGCCGCTTTGACGAGGCAGAAAGCCTCTGGAAAAAAATCGAGCGTCTTGATCCTGATGAGTCCATTGCCGCCTATTACTTGACTCAGGTGGAACAGAAGCGGAATGGTCAGTCGGCATTGCCAGGGGCTTCCTACCATTACCAAACACCGATTTCCGATGATATCCTTCGAATAGAAGCCGCGCGTGAGTTGAGTGAGAAATGTAAGAAAGATCCGCTTATTCGCGCCTCGTTTCTTTGGGCGCTTCGCTTCGGGGATCAAGACACGAAGCTGCAGGTCATACATGCGGCGGAATATTTGCAAGATGACGAGATTGAGGAAGCGCTTCGTCAATTTCTGTTGAATCCAGTAGAGGACGACCATTTGAAAGAAGCTGTGATCTTGGTGCTTCAGAAGATGGGAGCAGCTGAGCCGTATCGTGCTGTTATGGAAGATCGGGAACATCTTGTACAGGTTAATCCCCATGTTCACTCTCTTCCCGTATGGCATGATAAATGGCAGCAGGTTATTGACTGTCTCGAACATCATATGCAAGATCAGTATGATCTGCTCGAACAGCAGGAAGCACGTGCCCTATGGTTTGACTATCTCGCGCAGGCTTACCCGAATATTCCTGTGATCCGCAAACAGGAGACATGGGCAGCTTCACTGGAGTATGCCGTTGCACAATTGCATAATCGTAGTGTGACGAAGGAAGAAGTGGCCAGCCGCTATGGTGTTTCGGCGGTCTCACTGACCAAAAATTATCGACTTTTATGCGAAGTATGCAGATCATTTACGGAATAAGGATAAAATCAACAAAAAATAAGCATATACGTGAACCCCGGTACATACCGGGGTATATGTTTGTAGAGAAGTGTAGTATAGTAGTAGACAAGTTTGGCAAACCGATATATGATAAACACATTAAATCGAAATATATCGATGAATAAGAGTATTGAACCTATGATTGGGTATGATATTGATAAATGGGAGGTTGTAACGATGAGTGAACAAAAAGTATATGATGTAATCATTGCTGGTGCCGGTCCGGCAGGGATGACAGCAGCTGTATACACATCCCGTGCGAATATGAGCACCCTGATGCTTGAGCGAGGAATTCCGGGTGGTCAAATGGCCAATACAGAAGAAATTGAGAACTATCCAGGCTACGAGTCCATTCTCGGCCCGGATTTATCTACTAAAATGTTCGAACATGCGAAAAAATTTGGTGCGGAATACCAGTATGGAGACATTACAGAGGTAATTGACGATGAACCGTACAAAACCGTTAAAGTAGGCGAGAAAGAATTCAAAGCAAAATCGTTAATTATTGCAACTGGTGCGGAGCATCGCGAACTTGGCGTACCCGGTGAAAAAGAATTAGCTGGACGAGGTGTATCATACTGCGCGGTATGTGATGGCGCATTTTTCCGCAACAAGGAACTGGTTGTCGTGGGCGGAGGCGATTCTGCGGTAGAAGAAGGTGTTTTTCTTACGCGCTTTGCCTCTAAAGTAACCATCATTCATCGTCGGGGTGAACTGCGTGCTCAGAAAATTTTACAGAAGCGTGCATTTGAAAATGAAAAAATCGAGTTCATCTGGAATACAGAAGTAAAAGAAATTCGCGGCGAAAATGTCGTACAATCTTTGGTGCTGCACAATCGAGAAACCGGTGAAGAAACAGAGTTCAAAGCAGATGGTGTATTCATTTATGTCGGCATGGACCCGATCTCAAATGCTGTGAGAAATCTTGGCATTACGAATGAAGCTGGGTATATCGAGACGGACGAGCGTATGGGGACACGTGTACCGGGCATCTTCGCGGCGGGAGATGTACGGGAGAAAACTCTGCGTCAGGTTGTAACGGCAACGGGCGATGGAGCAGATGCAGCGCTATCCGCGCAGCATTATGTCGAGTCGTTGGATGAGCGACTAAAGGAAGAAGCAGCGGCTCAATAAAATGATTACACTTTTTTCATAAAGCTGTAATCATTTCGAAACATAGAAGTAGTATAGTAAGAAGTAAGTAATTGACCCCTTTATACTCATTCTCTTGGACGTAGACATGTATTGTCTGCGTTCTTTTTTTGTATTGTTTGCTCGGATGTGTTTTAATGAAGGAAAGGACAGTGCGACTGGACGGGGTTTGACAAACTTTTTGTACGGGAAGTGAATACAATGAAAGAAAAGCAAATAAATGAGATCAATTTATTAATTATTACAGGGATGTCTGGAGCGGGAAAAACGGTTGCCGTACAGAAACTTGAGGACTTAGGATTTTTCTGCGTCGATAACCTTCCACCGGTATTGATTCCGAAGTTTGCGGAGTTGATTGACCAGTCAGGAGGGCGTATTGAGAAAGTCGCGCTTGTGATTGACCTTAGGGGACGTGAGTTTTTTGATTCACTTTCCGAATCATTAGAACGCATTCATGATATGGAGAATATTTCATATCAAATCATCTTTTTAGATGCGAGCGATGAGACATTGGTACAGCGTTATAAAGAAACACGCCGGAATCATCCACTCGCGCAACATGGGTTACCGCTTGAGGGAATTCGGGCGGAACGGAAGCTGCTTGAAGAGTTCAAAGGTCTGGCAAATTTAATTATTGATACAACGCATTTAAAACCTGTATCATTAAAGGAAAAAATTAGTGGGATATTTGGCCAGATGACGCAAAGTCTCACCGTTAACATTCAGTCATTCGGCTTTAAATATGGTGTTCCGATTGATGCTGACCTTGTATTTGATGTTCGATTTTTGCCGAACCCACATTATGTAGATACACTGCGCCCTAAAACGGGTAAAGATGCAGAAGTATCGGAGTATGTGTTTAAATGGGATGTAACACAAGAGTTTTTACAAAAATTGACGGACCTTCTTGACTTTACACTTCCACATTACCAGCAAGAAGGCAAAAGCCAGCTGGTAATTGGAATTGGATGCACCGGTGGTAAGCACCGATCAGTGGCGATTACAGAATATTTGGCAGCACGATATGAGGATGAGTATAATGTTCGTGTAACGCATCGGGAAATGGAGAGGGGTCTCACATAGAGGTGTAGAATGAATACGACGTCGTATAAACCCCGTGTGGTAGTAATTGGGGGAGGAACGGGGCTTTCGGTCCTGCTTCGGGGTTTGAAAAAGCAGCCGATTGATATTACAGCTATTGTGACCGTAGCGGATGATGGGGGAAGCTCAGGTAGGCTTCGGTGTGAGTTGCAAATGCCGCCTCCAGGTGACATCCGCAACGTGCTTGTGGCGCTTGCAGATACAGAACCGTTGCTTGAAAAGTTGTTACAGCATCGCTTTGTGAATGGGACCGGCATTGCCGGACATTCCCTTGGCAATCTGCTTCTTGCTGGCCTGACCGAAATTAGTGATGGAGACTTTGTGCAGGCCATTGAACAATTAAGTCACGTTCTCGCTGTGCGCGGTCGTGTGCTACCTGCTGCTAGGCACTCGATTGTGTTACATGCAGAGATGGAAGATGGCACGATTGTGTCAGGGGAGTCCATCATTCCAAAGTCAGGCAAACGAATTAAGCGTGTATTTATTGACCAGAAAAATGTGAAAGCGCTTGACGATGCGGTTACCGCACTTCGGGAAGCAGATGCCATTTTACTTGGTCCGGGCAGCTTATATACAAGTGTGCTGCCAAATTTACTCGTTCCAGGCATTGTAGAGGCGATTCGCGAGAGCCGGGCTGTAAAGGCGTATATTTGTAATGTAATGACGCAACCTGGAGAAACAGACGGTTACACGATGGAAGATCATGTGCGAGCCATCTCGGATCATGTGGGTGACTCGCTTTTTCAATATGTCATTGTGAATAATGGATATATCCCTGATGAAATTAAAGCCCTGTACGCTGAAAAAGGAGCTCAGCCTGTCGTATATAAAGCTGAGCAGGCGGTAGGGTATCATATTATTGCCGATAACCTGCTTGTGTATGATAATGCTGCTTTGCGTCATGATGCCGCTAGGCTCAGTCAGATTATCCTCGGGTTACTTGGCGCCAAAGTATGAGGTGATTGTATGTCGTTTGCTGCGCAGACAAAAAAAGAACTGACCCAGCTTAAGACATCAGGCTGCTGCGATAAGGCAGAGCTGACCGCACTGATTCGAATGAATGGTTCGCTTCAATTTGGCGGAAAGCGGTTTGTACTTGATGTAATGACGGAGAATGCGGCGATTGCGCGGCGCATTTATTCGCTTGTCAAAACAATTTTCCAGATTAACGCGGAGCTCCTTGTACGCAGAAAAATGCGTTTGAAAAAGAACAATGTGTACATTGTGCGCATTCCGCAGCAGGCGCGGGAGATTTTAGAAGATCTTGGTATCATGATCGAAGGAACCTTTTATTATGGAATATCAGCGAGCATTATTGTTAACGAATGCTGCAAACGTGCGTATTTGCGGGGCGCATTCTTAGCAGGTGGGTCCGTGAATCACCCGGAGGCATCGAGCTATCACCTGGAGGTTTTCTCGTCTCACCAGGAGCACTGCGAGAAGCTGGTGGAGCTGGCAAACTATTTTGATTTGAATGCCCGTTGTATCGAGCGCAAAAAAGGGCACATTATGTATATTAAAGAAGGCGAAAAAATTGCAGAATTCCTGCGGATCATTGAAGCTCACCAGGCGCTGTTTTTTTTCGAAGATGTCCGTATCGTCAAAGAAATGAAAAACTCGGCCAATCGTCTGAACAATTGTGACATGGCGAATCTGAACAAAACAGTGGCGGCTGCTATGCAGCAGATCGAGAATATTATGCTGATTGACCGCCATATGGGGCTTGCTAATTTGCCGGATCGACTGCGGGAAGTAGCAGAGCTTCGCCTTCAGCACCGCGACATGAATCTGGCTGAACTGGGAGAGATGGTGCCGAGCGGCAAGGTTAGCAAGTCGGGAATTAACCATCGTTTGCGAAAAATTAACGAAATCGCCTCGAAATTACGCGCTAATGAGGTAAAATCGCAAGAATAATACGTATAATCATGGTATAATTGAAAAAAACTTTAGCCTAGTTAGGGTAGGAGGCGTATCATGCACGCGCAGGAAAGCGTTACAGTAAAATTAAAAACAGGACTGCAAGCTCGTCCGGCGGCCTTTTTCGTTCAGGAAGCAAACCGCTATGCGGCAGAAGTCTTTATTGAAAAAGACAACAAGAAAGTAAATGCGAAGAGTATTATGGGTGTAATGAGCCTAGCTGTCAGCACGGGAACGGACATTATTATCAGTGCGGATGGTTCAGATGCGGAAGAGGCTGTGAAGAATCTTACGCAGATGGTACAGAAGGAAGAATAGGGTGTACACATCATATAGAAATCAAAAAAACCGGTATGCACATATGTGCTACCGGTTTTTTTGATGAGTATTACTTTTTGTCGAGACTTTCAATGACTTTATCAACAAGACCGTATTCTTTCGCTTCTTGTGCACTCATGAAGTAGTCGCGATCTGTATCTTTCTCTACTCGTTCAAGCGGCTGGCCGGAACGATCCGCAATGATGCGATTTAGGCTGTCGCGCATTTTAAGAATGCGAGTAGCAGCAATCTGAATGTCAGATGCTTGACCTTGTGCCCCACCGAGCGGCTGGTGAATCATGACTTCACTGTTTGGGAGCGCATAGCGTTTGCCTGGCGCACCTGCTGTCAGTAAGAAAGCACCCATGGAAGCTGCCATCCCTACGCAAATCGTAGATACGTCCGGTTTGATGAATTGCATTGTATCATAAATCGCCATCCCTGCCGTAATGGAGCCACCTGGACTATTGATGTATAGGCTAATATCTTTATCCGGATCCTCTGCGGTAAGGAACAGAAGCTGCGCCACCACGCTATTGGCAACCTGGTCATTAATACCTGTACCCAGGAAGATAATCCGGTCTTTTAAAAGGCGGGAGTAGATGTCGTAGGCGCGTTCGCCACGATTGGTTTGTTCGATAACTGTAGGAATCAAATTCACTGATACTTCCTCCTCTCGTATATATGTATATAGTACAACGATGGTCAAAAAAGGTCAAATGAAAACACGTACTATACCATACTAGTTATATGCTTTTTTTTCATTTTTTAATCCTGATAAACGTCTGTCGACTTATTGAAGATTAGGAGAACCTTTGTCGAAAGTACAGAATAATCTAAAAAAATATGTATAATTAACAGCAAGACGAATATAGATATCGTTATGGAACAGCGAAAGGGGCGTATAAACATGAGGCAGTATGATGAATATATCGGAAAAATGATAGAATTAACGTATAACGATTTGGATGGAGAAACAGTGTGCGCCATCGGTCGCATTCTTTATACACTAAAAGAGCGGGCGTTTGTGTTTGAAATGGTAGACATGGGGAGACAAATGATCGTATATAATCGCCACGTGCAGGCGTGTAAAGAGATACCGCTGACACCTCCGAATTTTTCTTCCAATATCGTGCCAGATTACTTCGCATAACTGTGCAAATGAGCGAGGAGGAAGCAAATATTGAAGCAATCATTTCAATTGTGGCGGACAGAAGAGCTGAGCATTCGCGGTGATGTATTTGTTGCGAGTGAAGCTGATCGGGCAGGAATATACCCTGTTGTTGTGATCTGCCATGGATTTAAAGGATTCAAGGATTGGGGGATGTTTCCGCGCATTGGGGAGCATCTCGCAGCGCATGGATTTGTCGCGATAACCTTTAACTTCTCGGGCAATGGTGTTGGAGATGACCCAGAAACATTCGGTGAATTAGAAAAGTTTGGACGCAACACATATCGGCAGGAACTTGATGATCTTGCTTTTTTGATCGCCGCGATCAAGGCGAAGGAATTGCCGCTTGCTTCGTATATGGATACGGAGCGTATTGGGCTTATGGGGCATAGCAAAGGTGGAGGGGATACCATTCTGTATGCGGCCTCGCATCCAGGTCAGATGGCTGCGCTTGTCACCTGGAATGGGATTTCACATGTAGATGTGTTCGGAGCAGATGTACGCCGCCAGATCGAGGAGGGGGGGACGGGTTATATTATGAATGGCCGCACGAAGCAGAACATGCCGATTGAAAAGGTTGTGCTCGATGATATTGACCAGAATGCGGCTGCTTATGATATTCCGGCGCGTGCTGCCGAGCTTGCTACCCCTCTTCTGATTGTGCAGGGACGAGACGATTTTGCCCGCCTTGTAAAGGGAGCGCCAGTCATTGCGGAGCGAGCACAAGATGCTGCGCTGCATTGGGTAGAAGGCGCAGGCCATACTTTTAATACCGTTCATCCATATCAAGGGGATACGAAGGAATTGCAGGAAGCCCTTGAAGTGACTACGGAGTTCTTTACGAAACATTTAGTATAAAAAACGAGTGCGGCTTCTCTCTGTGAGAAGACCTGCACTCGTTTTTTTATTTTTGAATCAGTGGTTTCTGGTTATCTGCCCAAACCCACTCGTCCAAAATTTTATCGGCTCGAACGCCAATTCCTTCAGCTGCTTCTACAGGCATGTAGGTGGTGACGATGAAATATTTGCCATTGTGTTCACCAATCAATGCACTACCGCCATACGGTGCTCCGTTTTTGATGCTGTCGATGTTAAATTCTTTTTTGGTCCAAGTATAGTTTTTTTCAGCTGCTTCGTTAGTTACCTCTTTATTTTTCTTTACCCAGGTCACGGCTGCTTGCTCAGAAGAAAGATTAGGTGGAAATTCAACTTTGATAAACATGTCATCATTACGCTTATTATCAAAATTCGCCGTGAATTGGACTCCGTCTCCCTTTTTCTCCGCAATCATATCTTGCGGATAGTACGTGCGGAACGGAAGAGAAGTATGTGCGTCATATCGTTTTAGTGTTATGGGCTGTGCTGAACCTTCAAGTGTAAGTGTTGATTGTTTAGTCTGTGGAGCATCGGGTGTTGAAGCGGCAGCAGGTGATTTAGATGTTGTGTCTGCCTGCGCTGGCGCTGGTTTTGCTGGTGGTTTGTTCGGTTCTGTTGTAGTAGATGAACAGCCTGCAAGCATATAGCTTGCGAGAAGCAAAGCACTCATACTCCCGATCCATTTTTTGTGCATCATTGTCACAAGATCCCTCCATATAAATTGTTGCGTTATTCATTGTACCATGTTTCTGCAAAATTCTTGTTGAAAATAATAAACGAAATTGATAATCTTTATCAATTATAGTAAGATACAAATAATAGCATATAAGGTCAGGGAGGAAAAACAGATGTCATACGTAGTCATTGGTGCGGATCGATTGGGCAATATCATACATATGTTAGAAGAGAAACTGGACGGTAAACTGATCCATGTGTCGGGCCGTAAGAAGAAGGATCAGGCTTATGAACTGCCACAGATGGTCAAGGGGGTTATTGTATTTACCGATTTCATTAATCACAATCTGGCAAAGCGGGTCAAAGCAGATGCGAAAAAGCGAAACGTTCCCATCGTATTCGCCAAGCGCTCCGTACATCATCTCGAATGTACACTCGAACAAATGATGAACTGTACAAATATGGAGTGTGACCGTGCCTGTGCTCGAAAAAGCTTGTTTTAATGGGCTGCGGGGTTACCCGATCCAATTCAAAAAGCATTTCCCTTCTCTTGGCAAGATTTTTGCTATAGAAACTAATGAGAATTGTTGTATAATATAAAAAATAGAACAAAAGAGCAGGGGACTACAAGATTTTAGTCAAACCTGCTACGTGTGGGATAAAAAAAGAGAGAGATAGAGACAAAAACAGGATAGCTTTGTGGAAAGAAGGTGATGCCCGATGCAAATGGGATTCGGTTTGTATCAGCAGCAGACATTAAAGCTTGTAATGACACCTGAGTTGCGGCAGGCAATAACCATTCTCCAATACTCGGCAGTGGACTTGGTTGACTTTTTACAACAACAGGCAAATGAGAATCCGGTACTTGATATTGATCGTCCGCAGGAGATGCCAACCCCTGCGGCTAAAGACACCACAACAGACATTGATTGGCGCGAATATATGCGGGCAAATGCAACCGGAGATGACACGTACTATACACGAGGCGGAGCTGGTAACTCGGATTATGATCCGTTTAATTTCATCTCGGGAGAAGCCATTACACTTGAACGCCATCTGATGGAGCAGGTGTCTATGCTGCGCAATCTGACCGCACTTGAGCGTCGTATCCTTCATTTCCTTATTGGTAACGTAAATGAAAACGGTTACTTGATTATTTCTGAAATGGAGGCTGCAGAACTTCTTGGAACAGAGCCGGAAAAGGTAGAGGAAATGATCTGGGTTCTTCAAAGCCTGGAGCCGACTGGAGTCGGTGCTCGTTCGCTTGCAGAATGTTTGTTGCTTCAACTCAAAGATGAGCCGGAAGAAAATGTGCTGGCTTCTGCTATTGTGGAACACCACTTAGAAGATCTGGCAGAAAAGCGCTATCAGAAGATTGCACAGGCCCTGCAGGTAACACCGCAGGAAGTGCAGCAGGCTGCTGACTATTTACGCACATTGAATCCGCGTCCGGCTTCAGAGTTCGCACACGGAACGCCGCGTTATATTGTCCCAGATGTTACGATCGAAAAAGTAGCAGGGGAATATGTGGTTATGGTGAATGAAGGTGGATTGCCGAATTTGACCATTAACCGTTTTTATCAGCAGATGCTGCAAAAAAATGAGCCAGATCCGGCACAGCGCTACATTCAGGATAAATTGAACTCGGCACTTTGGCTGATTCGCAGCATTGAACAGCGGCGCATGACGCTATTTAGAGTAACGCAGGCGATTGCAGAAGAACAGCAAGCGTTCTTTGAAAAAGGAATTTCTGGTTTGAAGCCGATGACATTGCGAGATATAGCCGAAAAAGTGGGATTGCATGAATCAACGATTAGCCGGGCAACTAGTAATAAGTATGTGCAGACACCACGAGGATTGTTTGAGTTGAAATACTTTTTTACAACCGGGCTAAAGAGTACAGATGGAGGAGAAGCTTCTTCCGTTATCACGATTAAAGAGAAAATCAAGGCAATGGTGGAAGCGGAAGATAAGAAGAAGCCGCTTTCTGATCAGAAGATTACCGATATGCTGGTAGCAGAAGGAATCGATATCTCCCGACGCACGGTCGCGAAATATCGAGAAGAGTTAAATATCGATTCCTCATCGAAACGGAAGCGCTTCTAGTGCCTTGAAGAATTTTCTTGTTTCTGTTAGAATGAAGGTAAGAAAAACGCCTGTATATATACAGGTATTTTTCTTCATACTAATGGGACATATTTTATCTGTGCGGGACATATTTTGTCCTTTAAAGGGATGAAAAACATGGAAGATATAAATGGGATGCTTCTGTTACAGCGCATGGTGCCGGAAGCATTGACCATAATGGAAGAACGTTACCATATTTTACGCCAGATTCGCTTGCTTCAACCGGTCGGCCGACGCATGCTTGCAGATATGATGAACAGCACAGAGCGTGTCATTCGACGAGAAGTCGAATTTCTCAGGGAACAGCGCCTGCTTGATTCGAACCGGGCTGGAATGTTTGTCACCCCGGACGGAGAGAAGATGATTGAGCAGCTTCATTCCTTCTGGAAGGAAGTTGGAGGCATACGTGAACGCGAGAGAGAAGCAGAACGCTTGCTGCAGATTAGGCGTGTCGTTGTTGTACCGGGAGACGCCGATGTGAATGAATGGGTAAAGGGAGATTTAGCACGGCAGGCGGCAGAGGAATTGAACAAGCTTCTTCCCGGACATGGAGTAGTTGCTGTGGCAGGTGGTACAACCGTTGCGCAAATGGCACGGGTGGTTCGATTATTTTCACAGGCAGATCAGATAACGGTTGTTCCGGCTCGAGGTGCGCTTGGCGAAAACGTGGAGCTTGAAGCGAATACGGTGGCGGCTGAACTTGCCAGTCATGCAGGAGCTAACTATCGGCTGCTATATCTGCCCGACATGATAGAAGAAGATGTGCGCCGCAACATCGAACGGGACCCAGGAATTGCAGAAGTTCTCGAACTTATTGCCAAGACAGACGTACTCGTTCACGGCATTGGAGTCGCTTCTGAAATGTCCCGCAGACGCGGTTTAAATGAGAATGTTACTCATATACTACAAGAATGTCAGGCTGTTTCGGAAGTGTTTGGGTATTATTTCAACCGGGCTGGCGAGCTTGTGTACCGCATGAGTACGGTGGGGATGCAGATGGAAAATGTACATATGATTCCTTCTGTATTAGCTATCGCCGGAGGCAAAAGTAAAGCAGAGGCAATTGTTTCGTATATTCGGCATCGGGAGAATTATGTGCTAGTAACCGACGAGGCAGCGATACGTGAAGTGCTGGCGCTGCTTACTGAATCAACCACTAATTAAGGAGGAGATTTAGATATGACAAAGATTGCGATTAATGGATTTGGACGAATTGGCCGGAATGTATTGCGGGTAGCCTTGCAGCAAGCAGATATTGAAGTTGTCGGCATCAATGATTTGACGGATGCTCATACGTTAGCGCATTTGTTTAAATACGATTCTGTACATGGAATCTATGGGGAAGATGTATCGGTCCGCGAGAATGCGATTGTTGTGGGTGACCGTGAGATCAAAGTATCTGCAGAGCGTGATCCGGCTAACTTGCCGTGGAAAGAGTGGGGTGTTGATGTTGTCATCGAATCGACCGGACGTTTTACAAAGCGTGAGGATGCGGCGAAGCATCTGGAAGCAGGTGCGAAAAAAGTCATCATCTCGGCTCCAGCTAAAAATGAAGACATTACGATTGTGCTCGGCGTAAATGAAGAGAAATATGATCCGGCTACTCACCATATCATCTCCAATGCGTCTTGTACGACGAACTGTCTCGCACCGTTCGCGAAAGTACTACATGAGAACTTTGGTATTCGACGCGGCCTGATGACAACTGTGCATTCGTATACAAATGACCAGCAAATTCTTGACCTGCCGCATAAAGACCTGCGCCGGGCACGCGCAGCGGGCATGTCGATTATTCCGACCTCGACCGGTGCAGCCAAGGCTGTATCGCTCGTATTACCAGAACTTAAGGGTAAGTTAAATGGATTTGCAATGCGTGTACCAACACCGAACGTATCGGTTGTGGATTTGGTAGCTGAACTTGATAAAAATACAACAGCCGAAGAGATCAATGCAGCGCTGAAAAAAGCAGCAGATAATGAGTTGGCAGGAATTCTTGGCTTCTCGGACGAGCCGCTTGTATCTAAAGACTATAATGGTGATCCACGCTCTTCGATTATCGATGGCCTGTCTACGATGGTACTGGAAGATAATATGGTCAAAGTCGTTTCCTGGTACGATAATGAATGGGGATATTCAAATCGTGTGATTGATTTGGTGAATTATATTGCCAAGCACGGTTTATAAAAGATAAAATAGAAAAAGCTACGTAAAAGGAGAGAAAAAAGATGTTCTCTCCTTTTTTCTTGTATGGTAAGGAGGAAATATTCGTATGAATAAGAAATCTGTACGCGATGTAGACGTACAAGGAAAGCGAGTATTCTGTCGCTTTGATTTTAACGTGCCGATGGAAAACGGCCATATTACAGATGACACGCGCATTCGTGCGGCGCTGCCGACAATCGAATATTTAGTGCAGAATGGCGCACGCGTTATTATGGCAAGTCACTCCGGTCGTCCGAAAGGTAAAGTTGTCGAAGAAATGCGTTTGAACGCTGTAGCAGAGCGTCTGTCTCAGCTACTTGGTCAAAACGTGATAAAAGTAGATGAAGTATACAGTGAAGCGGTACGCCAGCAGGCAGAACAGCTGAAGAATGGCGACGTGATGCTGCTTGAGAACGTGCGCTTTCATCCGGGCGAAGAGAAAAACGATGAGGGACTGTCGAAACAATTCGCTTCACTGGCAGACCTGTTCGTAAATGATGCATTTGGAACTGCGCACCGGGCCCATGCTTCTACAGCAGGTGTGGCACGCTATGTGGAAGGTGTGGCGGGCTTCCTGATGGAAAAAGAGATTGAGTTCCTGGGTAAGGCATTGTCTCAACCAGAGCGTCCATTCACAGCGATCATCGGTGGAGCAAAGGTAAAAGATAAAATCGGCGTGATTGAAAATCTGCTGGAAAAAGTGGATACGTTAATCGTAGGCGGTGGCCTGTCTAATACATTTGTCAAAGCACAAGGACACGATGTAGGCAGCTCTCTTTTAGAAGAAGAAAAAGTGGAACTGGCGAAGTCTTTCATGGATAAAGCAGCACAAAAAGGCGTGAAGTTCCTCATTCCAGTCGATGTAGTAGTAGCAGACCGTTTTGCTAATGATGCTGAAACAAAAATCGTCGAGACAAATGCAATTCCTGTGGGCTGGCAGGCACTTGATATTGGTCCGAAAACGATCGAGTTGTACAAGTCTGCGATCCTTGAATCTAAAACTGTCATCTGGAACGGACCGATGGGTGTGTTTGAGATGGATGCCTTTGCAGAAGGAACAAATGCAGTGGCACGCACGCTGAAAGAAGTGAATGGGATCACAATCATTGGCGGCGGCGATTCGGTTGCAGCAGTAGAAAAAGCAGGCGTGGCAGAAGCTATGACACATATTTCGACAGGTGGCGGTGCTTCGCTTGAGTTCATGGAAGGCAAAGAACTTCCGGGGATCGCGGTACTTGCTGATAAATAAGGAGCGAAATGTATGAATCGAACACCGATTATAGCAGGAAACTGGAAGATGCATAAAACGGTAGGCGAAGCTCGGGAGTTTGCTTACGCCATTCGCAATCATAAGGTAGAAAGTGCAGTCGAGATGGTTGTGTGTGCGCCATTTACGTCCTTGTCCGCACTAGCGGAAGAACTGAAAGGTTCTGAAGTGAGAGTAGGCGCACAAAATATGCATTATGAGGCGTCTGGTGCGTACACGGGTGAGATTAGTCCAGGAATGCTGACAGACTTGGGTATACACTATGTGATCATCGGTCATTCGGAGCGCCGTGAGTATTTTGCCGAAACGGATGAAACAGTGAACAAAAAGGCGAAAGCAGCGTTTGCGAATGGACTCGTGCCGATTGTATGTGTGGGGGAAAATCTTGCACAATATGAGAGTGGCGAGACAAAAGCGCATATTCGTAATCAGGTCATTCGTGCGGTGGAAGGACTGTCAAGCGAGCAGACGAAGCAGCTTGTAATCGCCTATGAGCCGATCTGGGCAATTGGAACAGGTAAATCATCTTCAGTTGATGATGCGCAGGATGTGATCGGTTTTATCCGCAGCACGGTAGAAGATGCATTTGATAGTCAGGTAGCAGTACAGGTGCGAATTTTGTACGGAGGCTCTGTAAAGCCGGAGAATATTGCTTCATATATGGAACAGCCCGATATTGACGGTGCGCTGGTCGGGGGCGCAAGTCTGGCAGCAGATTCGTATTTGCAGCTAGTACAAGGGGTAGTAGGAGGTAAGTAAATCATGAATCGACCAAAACCGGTAGCATTAATTATTATGGACGGATTCGGTTGCCGGGACGAATTATACGGCAACGCGATTAAACAGGCAAAGAAGCCAAATTTTGATAAATACTGGGCGCAGTTCCCGCATACAACACTTGGTGCAAGCGGGTTTTCTGTCGGTCTGCCGGACGGACAGATGGGTAACTCTGAGGTAGGGCATCTTAATCTGGGCGCAGGTCGGATTGTATATCAGGATTTGACACGGATTACGAAGGCGATCCAAGAGGGCGACTTTTTTGAAAATGATGTACTGGTGAACGCTGTTCGTCATGCAAAAGAAAAGGGTACAGCACTGCATCTGTATGGCTTGCTCTCAGACGGTGGTGTACATAGTCACAATCAGCACCTGTACGCGCTATTGCGTCTGGCTAAAAAAGAAGGATTGGAGCGTGTTTACGTTCATGGCTTCCTTGATGGCCGCGATGTAGCACCGGATAGTGCAGTGGGCTATATTGAAGAACTGCAGGAAAAAATTAATGAGTACGGCGTGGGTCGTATTGCAACGGTACAGGGCCGCTACTATGCGATGGACCGCGACAAACGCTGGGAACGTACGGAGAAGTCCTATCGTGCGATGGTGTATGCAGATGGTCCGAAATTTACGGACGCAGTCGAAGCGGTGCGTGAATCGTATGAGCGCAGCGTATATGATGAGTTCGTGATGCCAACAGTAATTACGAACGAAGATGGTTCCCCAGTGGCGACTATCAAAGATAACGATGCGATTATCTTCTTTAACTTCCGCCCGGACCGTGCGATTCAGCTATCTCAAGTATTCACGAATGAAGACTTCCGTGGGTTTGACCGTGGTGAGCAACGTCCGAAGAATTTGTTCTATGTTTGCTTGACGAAGTTCAGTGAATCCGTAGACGGGTATGTAGCATATAAACCGGCGAATCTGGACAACACACTTGGTGAAGTGCTGGCACAAAACAACTTGCGCCAGCTGCGTATTGCTGAAACCGAGAAGTACCCACACGTGACCTTCTTCTTCAGTGGGGGACGTGAGGCTGAATTCCCAGGTGAGAAGCGGATTCTGATTAATTCACCAAAAGTTGCGACCTACGATCTGCAGCCTGAGATGAGCATTTATGAAGTAACAGATGCGCTGCTTGCCGAGATTGAGCAGGATGCACAAGATGTTATCATCTTAAATTTTGCAAACTGTGATATGGTGGGTCACTCCGGCATGATGGAGCCAACGATTAAAGCGGTGGAAGCGGTAGACGAATGCATGGGCAAAGTCGTAGAAGCGATTCTTGCAAAAGGTGGCGCAGCACTTGTGACAGCCGACCACGGTAATGCAGATCTGATGCTTGATGAGAATGGCAACCCGATCACATCACACAGCACGTATCCGGTACCATTCATTTTGACCAAAGATGGCATCGAACTGCGTGAGGGTGGCGTACTGGCAGATATTTCACCGACGATCCTCAAGCTGCTCGGCGTACAACAGCCATCTGAAATGACAGGGGTTGCCCTGTTTTAATGACTGATAAGAAAGCGGTGCGTTTCGCGCTGCTTTTCTATACATATTTTTAAAGAAATAAGGAGCTGACACAACAATGACGATTATCTCTGACGTATACGCACGCGAAGTACTGGATTCCCGTGGTAATCCGACAGTAGAAGTAGAAGTACATCTTGAAACAGGCGCAATGGGCCGTGCAATGGTTCCATCTGGTGCTTCCACAGGGGCACACGAAGCCGTTGAGCTTCGTGATGGCGAAACGGGTCGTTACCTCGGTAAAGGCGTTTTGAAAGCTGTTGAAAACGTAAATAACATCATTGCTCCAGAACTGATTGGCATGAACGTACTTGATCAAATCGGTATCGATACTGCATTGATCGAGATTGACGGCACAGAAAACAAAGGAAAACTTGGTGCTAATGCGATCCTTGGTGTATCAATGGCAGCAGCACGTGCAGCAGCAAATGAGCTTGAAATTCCGCTGTATGTATACCTTGGTGGATTCAATGCGAAAACACTTCCGGTTCCGATGATGAACATCTTAAATGGTGGGGCACATGCGGATAACAATGTTGATATTCAGGAATTCATGGTAATGCCAGTTGGTGCAGAAACGTTTGCACATGCTCTGCGCATGGGTGCTGAGATTTTCCATAGCCTTAAATCCGTTCTGAAAGAAAAAGGACTGAATACAGCAGTAGGTGATGAAGGCGGCTTTGCTCCGAACTTGTCTTCTAGTGAAGAAGCACTGCAAACCATTATGGCTGCCATTGAAAAAGCAGGCTACAAGCCGGGCGAAGATGTGAAGCTTGCACTTGATGTAGCTTCTACAGAGTTCTACAAAGATGGCAAATATGAGCTGGTAGGCGAAGGCGTAAGCAAAACGTCTGACGAAATGGTTGACTACCTTGAAATGCTCGTAAATAAATATCCGATTATCTCCATTGAAGACGGTCTGGCTGAAGACGATTGGGACGGTTGGAAAAAGCTCACTGACCGCATTGGCGATCGCGTACAGCTCGTAGGGGATGACCTGTTCGTAACGAATACAGTTCGTCTGGCTCAAGGTATCGAGAAAGGTACAGCGAACTCGATTCTTGTCAAAGTAAACCAGATCGGTACATTGACTGAAACATTCGATGCGATCGAAATGGCGAAGCGTGCTGGCTATACAGCTGTTATCTCTCACCGTTCTGGTGAAACAGAAGATTCCATTATTGCCGACATTGCCGTTGCAACAAACGCAGGCCAGATCAAAACAGGTGCTCCATCCCGTACAGACCGCGTAGCGAAATACAATCAACTTCTCCGCATTGAGGACGAGCTTGATGCGATTAGCAAATATGCAGGTTTTAGCGCGTTCTACAATATTAAGAAGTAAATCAGACGCTAGTTTTTAGGGAAGAGCCCGGCTGTATAGGCTGGGCTCTTTTTTGTTTGGAATGATTTTTAACAGAAAGTATATTATAATTAGGAGAAAGGTAAAGGAGGCTTGCGCGATGAGACAAAACATCATTGACATCGTCATTGCCCGGATTAAGGAGCGGGGCGGTCGAGTGACTGTGCAGCGTCTGGCAATCATTAATGTTCTACTGCGGCTTGACCATCCAACAGCCGAAGAGATTTACCAGTTTATGCAGGATGATTTTCCGACGCTGTCATTTACGACCGTATATAATACACTCAAATCACTGAAAGAGCTGGGCGTTGTTCATGAACATTATCAAGATGAGCGTTCACGTTTCGAGATTACAGAAGAAGTGCATCATCACTTCCATTGTCTTCGTTGCGATAAACTGATCGACATCTTAGATGACAACGTATCGATTCAGATTGCTGCAGATATTAAAGAGCAGTATGACATACGGGAGACCAGAGTTATGTTAGAAGGTGTCTGTCCGACGTGCTTAGCTAAGGAAGAGGACAAGCCTTGAAGAGCAGGATTTTTTGTGATACAGTAAATGATGGCATAGCATAAGCTTGTGTAGCACTCCGTAGTGGGGAGGACAGAAGAATGGCAGTAGCATTAAAAATTGTACTTGTGATTATTTGTATTGCGTTGATCGGCGTTGTACTGCTTCAGTCCAGTAAAAGTGCAGGACTTGGTTCGATTAGCGGGGGTGCGGAACAGATCATGGGCAAAGCAAAGGCACGTGGTATTGATGCCGTTTTAAATAAAATCACAGTCGTACTGGCCGCACTGTTTATTGTATTATCGATTACTGTTGCTTACATCGTTAAATAGGTACGAAAGCGGAAAACAGCAAGTGTGATGACTTGCTGTTTTTGTTTAGCTACAAACGCTCGCGAAAGGAGCCTTCTATATGATTGGATGTTTGTTGATCCATGGATTTACGGGGAGTCCTTATGAAATAGAGCCGCTTGCGAGTCACCTATCTGGCCGCGGCTGGCGCATCGAAACACCGGTATTAGCCGGACATGGTGGAGATTCACGCAGCCTTCGTGATGTGACCTGGAATGATTGGGTACGCTCTGCCGAAGAGGTGCTGCAGGATATGGTAATAACCTGTCGAAAAGTGTATGTCATTGGTTTTTCAATGGGGGGCATGATTGCGGCTCATTTGGCCACCCGTTATAACATTGACCGGCTTGTGCTTTTGAATGCCAGCTTATTTTATATGAATCCACGTCAACTATTCCGCGATGCAGCATCGATCATCAAGAAACATTTCACCTCAGAAATAGATGCGCGAGACGCGTATCGTCGCTACTTGAGAAAAGCAGTAACTACTCCGCCGCGTGCTGTTATCCATTTCCGTCATCTTGTGAAAGTGCTTCGACAAGAATTGCCGCACATTACTGTGCCGACTCTGATTATTCAAGGTGGGCAGGACGATCTGGTGGAGCCTCGCAGTGCTTCCTATATTTACAACCAGATTCGTTCAAAGGAGAAATATATGCATATTCTTCCACAATCCAAACATATGATTTGTCATGATTGTGAGCAGGCGCAGCTTTTTGACTTGATCGATCATTTTCTGGGAAAATGAGGAGAGGGAATATTTGCGCAGCAAGAAGGAGGATGCAGATTGAAAAGCAAACGGCGATCTCCGGAAGCCTTCACGTATGAAGGTGGAGAAAAAGGGATATTGCTCATTCATGGATTTACCGGAAGTACTGCTGAACTACAGCCGATGGGCCGTTATTTCCAGCGTCTAGGCTATACCGTTCATGCGCCGCTTCTCGCCGGACATGGGACGTCTCCAGAAGATATGGCGAAGACACGATGGACGGACTGGTGGCAAAGTGTGCAGGAAGGATATGAGAATCTGAAGCAGGCAGGGTGCAGCTCGATTGCCGCAGTAGGTTTGTCGATGGGGGGACTCTTCGCACTGCGCGTCGCTCATCAGTATCCAGTCGTAGCTGCGATTGCGATGAATGCTCCGATTGAAGTACGGGATAAGAGGATTCGTTGGGCCAGGTATGCTAGGTATGTCAAACCATACATTCCGCGTCGGGGTAGGAAGCCTGATCATATTGAATCAGGAATTATTCCGTATGACCGTGACCCACTTGTTTGTATCGCCAGCTTGTGGGATTTGATTGGCACAGTTAAAAAAGAACTTTCTTACATAACAATACCGACGCTTGTGATGCAGTCCGAGCAGGATGAAACGATTGAACCTGCAAGTGCGGATTATATTTATGAGCAGATTCGTTCAAACTATAAAGAAATACAGCGCTACGCAAAATCCGGTCATATTATCACGCTGGATAAAGAGCGAGAGCATGTGTTTTCGGATGCAGCGGCGTTTTTGGACCGGATTTGGGGAAAAGAAGCATAAAGCTGCAGATTATTACGAAAATGAGGAGGACTCGCATGCCAACAGAAACAGATATTTTAACCTTTATGCGAGAGCAAATATATCGTCCGATGACTGTAAGAGAGCTCGAAGAAGCATTTGGTGTTGATTCGGCCAGCTCATTTAAGGACTTCGTAAAGATATTGAATCATCTTGAGGATACAGGACAGATTATTCGGACAAGGGCGAACCGCTATGGCGTGCCGGAAAAAATGAATTTGATTCGTGGACGCCTGCAAGGTCACGCTAAAGGATTTGGATTCGTCATTCCGGAAGAAAAAGGACAGCAGGATGTGTATGTAAGCTCGGATGATATGCACGGGGCACTAAATGGAGATACCGTATTGGTCCGTTTGAATCCGAATGCACGTGGCCCACGTCTTGAAGGAGAAATTGTCCGCGTGGTGAATCGCGGTAATGCGATGATCGTTGGTACATACCAGGATGAGAAGCATTACGGATTTGTCATAACGGATGATAAGCGTATTGCAAAAGATATTTTCATTCCGAAGGGAGAGTCGCTGGGTGCAGTCGATGGTCATAAAGTTGTCGTCGAAATCGTACGCTACCCGGAGACAGGTCGGGGCAATCCAGAAGGTAAGGTAGTAGAAATTCTCGGCCATAAAAACGATCCAGGCGTTGATATTCTGTCAATTATCCGCAAATATGACTTACCGGAAAGTTTTCCGGATGATGTCATGAAAGAAGCAGAAGAGGTACCGGAGACGATTAGCGAAGACGAAATTCGTGGACGTCGTGACTTGCGCGATCGTGTGATGGTGACGATTGATGGAGCGGATGCCAAAGACCTTGACGATGCGGTATCGATTGAAACACTTCCGAACGGTCATTACCGTCTTGGTGTACATATCGCAGACGTAAGCTATTACGTCAAAGAAGGCTCCGCACTTGATACAGAGGCGTTCAAGCGAGGGACAAGCGTGTATCTGGTAGACCGTGTAATCCCGATGATCCCTCATCGCCTGTCAAACGGGATTTGCAGCTTGAATCCACAGGTGGATCGACTCACCTTATCATGCGACATGGAGATTGATTCAGAGGGCAACGTAGTCAATCACGACATTTATGAAAGTGTCATTCGGACAAATGAGCGGATGACATATTCGGATGTATACAAAATTTTGGAAGAAGATGATCAGGAGCTTATTGCACGCTATGGCGAATTAGTCGATCATTTCCGTGCAATGAAAGAGCTGGCACTTACGCTGCGTCAGTACCGGATGGAGCGCGGAGCGATTGATTTTGACTTTGGTGAAGCGAAAATTCTGGTAGACCGAGAAGGGAATCCGACAGAAGTACGGATGCGCGAGCGAACGATTGCGGAGCGATTGATTGAAGAGTTCATGCTGAAGGCAAATGAAACCGTAGCGGAGCATTTCAACACGATGCGCGTGCCGTTCATTTATCGAATTCACGAAGACCCGGATAGCGACCGTCTGCAAACGTTCCTAGAGTTCGTGACGAACTTCGGTTATTTTGTTCGTGGAAGTTCGACCGATATTCACCCACGCACATTGCAGACGCTGCTTGAGCAGGCAAAAGATACACCGGAAGAGACGGTAATCTCGAAGGTTATGCTGCGCTCCATGAAGCAGGCGAAGTACGATGCAGAAAACCAGGGACACTTCGGGCTGGCAGCGGAATTCTATACGCACTTTACGTCGCCAATTCGTCGTTATCCAGACTTAATCGTACATCGGATGATTCGCGAATCGCTCAAGCCGGGTGGATTCACGTCAGAGCGTATTGAAGAGTGGACATTAAAAATGCCGGACGTGGCCAAGCAGTCATCTGAGCGGGAGCGGAATGCGGTAGATGCTGAGCGCGAAACAGATGATCTGAAAAAATCAGAATTCATGCTGCGTCATATGAATGAAGAGTTCGATGGCATTATTAGCAGTGTGGCTGCTTTCGGGATGTTTATTGAGCTGCCGAACACAATCGAAGGTATGGTTCACATTAGCAACCTGACAGACGATTATTACGACTTCCACGAGAAGCAATATGCGCTCGTTGGCCAGCGTACCGGACGCATTTTCCGTATTGGGGATGAAGTGAAGGTGCGTGTGGTGAATGTGAATGTAGATGAGCATACGATTGATTTTGAAGTCGTTGGTTTGCCAAAAAGCAAGCATGCCTCACGAGATGGTGGAGCACGTAAAGCAAAAGTTATCCAGGCGACAACATCTGAACGGAAACATCGGGGCAAGGGAAAACCGGCACAGGGAAAGGACAACCCGTTCTGGAAAGAAGCGCTTGATAAGAAGAAAAGCAAGAAAAACGGTAAATCGAAGCCGGCTAAGAAAAAGAAGAAAAAATAAGCATGGCTTGGGGAGCGCTTTTACTGCGCTCCCTTTTTGTGAAAAATAAGAGCGATCTAAAGATGAGACTGTCTCAAAAGCCAGAACATGGTGAGCAAGACAGTCTTTTTGCAGAATCGACAACGTTTCGGTTTACAAAAAGACTCTCATCGCCAGAATGAATTTGCTCGGGTAGCCACTGGCTTTTTGGAATCCTGCTCCCTTTATTTTTTACCTGCATAGCAAAGCTCAGCTTCTTGATATTGCTTGATGGTGTTTATCCAAAGTGTGCTAGGAGTCGGGATCGGGTGGGGCAGTGGAACGCCTGTGCGCGACTCCCTAGCGTAAGGTGGTAGGTGAACGGGCCTTTGCCCACAATGCTTCGATGCAAATACATCCCGGACATTTTTTGTGGGCGAGTTCGCTTGGCACCTGGAGCGGACAGTCCTCACTTCTCTGTAAGCGTACCGAAGTGACGTGGCCCCGCCCGATCCCGACTCCTCCACTACACGTTGGGAAAATCCAAAACCCATCATGTTCATTTTTATCAGTAGGTGTCGTCCTACGCCTTTTTTGCAAACGACATTTTGTGGTACTATGTAGAGATAGAGCAAAGGAAGAAGGAGACGGCCTATGGGTAAGGAAGGAATTAAAGTGGTTGCGCAGAATAAAAAGGCGCGTCATGATTATTTTATTGAAGAAACGATGGAAGCAGGTATCGTCCTAACAGGAACGGAGATCAAGTCCATCCGCCGGGGACGGGTGAATCTAAAGGACAGCTACGCCCGGATTCGTGATGGGGAAGCGTTCGTGCTGAACATGCATATTAGTGAATATGAGCAGGGCAATCGCTACAACCATGATCCACTGCGGGAGCGTAAGCTGTTGCTGCATCGCGCAGAGATTCATCGCCTGATTGGGCAGACGAAGATTCACGGGTTAACACTCGTGCCACTGCGTCTGTATCTGAAGGGTGGCTTCTGCAAGATCGAGATCGGCATAGCCAAGGGTAAGAAAAACTATGACAAGCGTGAGTCGCTTAAACAAAAAGATGCAAAGCGAGAAATGGAGCGGGCATTGCGGGAACGCAATCGCTGATCAAGCTGGCAACTGGTCCATTATTAAGCAGAACAGTGTTCATTGCATGGTATAGCAACGTATGATATACTACGAATACAGCCTGATACGTCAGGCATTATGCTCTCACATTTCCCGGGAGCTTCCCATTGCGGGGGCGTTCTGGATTCGACGGGGATGGTTCGAGCATGAGTAGCGAGCCGGTGGGTTGCGATTCCGTTAACAACGCAAGCGTAAATATAAACGCTAAAGAACAAAACAACTTCGCTTTAGCTGCCTAATAAGCAGTAGCGGTCCTATCTCTCCATCGTCCATGTGGCGGGAATAGGACTCACCCTTTAGTGGACTACGCCTAACGCTTCCGTCTGGAGCCGAGGGAAGAGATCAATCAGACTAGCCTATTAGGTAGTGGGTTGCCTGGCAGCCCGATAGGCGAATCAACCACAGGCAACTGCGCTCGGAGAAGCTTATGTCATCGGAGTCTTCGGACGTGGGTTCGATTCCCACCGCCTCCATCATAAGTATAGATGGAGAGAATGAAGCGAATATAAAATAAAGTAGATCAGCTAATGGTATGGCTGATCTTTTTATTCCTCTATTTTCGGAGAATTGAACAAAAGCTAACACGGGAGGGGTAGCAGTGGAAGAGTGGTTCCTGTTATTTTCAGCGGATGATATCAATACACTGCTAGCTTTTGTCTCGGCTTGTATTGTTGCTGTTCTTTTATTCAGATATGGTAGTAACAGCTGCAAAATATCTAAAACTAATACAAAATTCAATAAAACGCCGAAGCTTATTAAAACTAATATTAATCCAAACGTAATCGAGAAATATCCCGTTCAGCCAATGCACAACGTATTGTATACACGCTGGATTTCTATAAGAAGCGGTGATGAGGAACCGCTTATCTCTTTTCCTGTGTAACCTTATAAAATAATTTTCACAGGAGGAGATCGTTATGTTAAAGCTAATTGGGGAAGTGCTTTTGTATTTTGTTGGATTACCTTTGTTTGCTTTTCAAACATTTGGAGGTCTTCAATCGATAGTTCGACTTTTCGCAGATGTTTCTCAATATACGAATCATTATTAGTGAGCCAGAAGTCCTTTAGGAGAAATCCTGAAGGGCTTTTTTGCGTGCGGGGGGCATTTATGCTTATCGAAGTCGATTAGCCATTGTTATCCCATGCTTCAAACACTTCACTAGCAACGAATAAAGCGTTCAATGCGCGAGGAACTCCTGCATAGCTGCCTACCGTTTCACATACAGCGACGATATCTTCTTTCGTTGCCCCGCTGCGCAACGCTGCTTCAATGTGTACGCGCAGTTGTTCCTGAAGACCGCCCTGAGAGGCAAGGGAGGCGACAACACAAAGCTCTCTTGTGCGTATATCTAGTGCATGGTCTGCATACAATTCACCGGCAATGTATTCGTACACATGATCTACGAGCCTTGGGCTGAGCGGGCGAATTCTTTCTAATACATTATTTCCTGTTTCGCCAAAAATAGCTTCAAACTGGGTTATATTTTGAGGTGTTGGCATTTTATCCACTCCTTTTTAATTTTCCATTTTTTTATTATATTACAAAATTTATCTATATTAAAGTCTCCCTGCATTAGAATTCCTGTATAGCGCTCGAAAAGTACATAAATGCAAATCAAGGTTTTAGGTAAAGCTAGGAGCAGGAGGGAGTCTGATGGAATACATAAAAACAGAAGCGAAAAAGCATAAGAAGCTTACGAAGGCTAAAATTATTCGCCGAACGTTGTTTATTTTTCTTGGAGCAGCCCTTGTTTCGATTGGATTGGAAATCTTTCTTGTTCCTAACAACATTATTGATGGGGGAATCGTCGGCATCTCAATTATTCTTTCCCATCTTACCGGGCTTACGCTTGGACTGTTTCTCTTCTTATTGAATCTTCCTTTTCTCATTATTGGATATAAGCAGATTGGCAAGACATTTGCGATTTCTACATTGCTTGGGGTTAGCGTGATGTCAATTGGGACCTCACTTTTGCATCCGGTTTCAAGCGTGACAGAAGATCCGTTATTAGCAGCTGTATTTGGAGGCATTATTCTGGGGATTGGCGTTGGGCTGGTGATTCGCTACGGGGGGTCGCTGGATGGAACGGAGATTGTAGCGATTCTCTTCAACAAGAAGCTTCCTTTCTCAGTTGGGGAAACCGTAATGTTCTTTAATATTTTTATTCTTGGCAGTGCAGGCTTTGTATTTGGCTGGGATCGGGCGATGTATTCATTGATCGCCTATTTTATCGCATTCAAAATGATTGATGTAACCATTCTTGGTCTAGATGAATCACGCTCAGTCTGGATTATTAGTGACAAAGACGAAGAGATTGGGGATGCCCTTCTTAGACGCCTTGGACGTGGTGTGACGTATTTAAGCGGAGAAGGGGCATATACGGGGGAGCGAAAGAAGGTTGTGTTTTGTGTCATTAGCCGCCTGGAGGAAGCGAAGCTGAAGACAATTATTGAAGATATTGACCCTGGGGCGTTTCTCGCGGTTGGGGCGATTAGTAATGTAAAAGGTGGAAACTTTAAGAAGAAAAGTATTCATTAGGAAAGAGTAGAGGATGAAAGGAGCTCGTCATAATCAAGAGCGGAAAGGTAGATAAGTCTAAAAATTTCCTCTATACTAATTCATAGTAGCGGAGGTGGATAAATTGGGACAAACATCTAACAAACAAACAATCGGTTTTATCGGTACAGGCGTCATGGGAAAAAGCATGGCAGGACACCTTATGGCAGGTGGCTATCCGGTACTTGTTTATACACGTACGAAGGAAAAAGCAGCGGATCTGCTGGAGAAGGGTGCTATCTGGAAAGATACCGTAGCAGAATTGGCAGCTGAAGCAGACGTCGTGATTACAATGATTGGATACCCGAAAGACGTCGAAGAAGTATATCTTGGCGAAGGCGGGATTTTCGCGCATGCGAAGCCTGGTACATATGCGATTGATATGACAACATCAAGCCCGATTCTAGCGCGTCGAATTTATGAAGCCGCTCAGGAAAAAGGCATTCATGTATTGGATGCGCCAGTATCCGGTGGTGATGTCGGGGCACAGAATGCTCGTCTGTCGATTATGGTTGGCGGGAATAAAGAGGACTTTGATGCGATGGTTCCGATTTTTGAGAAGATGGGGACGAACATCGTGTATCAAGGCAAGGCAGGATCGGGACAGCATACTAAAATGTGCAACCAGATCGCGATTGCATCCGGCATGATCGGGGTATGTGAAGCGATGATTTATGCGAAGAATGCGGGGCTTGATCAGCGAACTGTGCTCAAAAGCATTGAAACAGGAGCGGCAGGTAGCTTCTCTCTCAGCAATCTTGCGCCACGCATGATCGATGGCAACTTTGATCCAGGCTTTTATGTGAAGCATTTCATCAAGGATATGGGCATTGCGCTTGAATCTGCGAAAGAAATGGGCCTATGGACACCGGGGCTTGAATTGACGAAGAAGCTGTATGAGGAACTTGCGGCTAAAGGCGAAGAAAATAGCGGCACACACGCTCTTTATAAGCTACTTGATACCCAAAAGCATGCAGAATAATGAATAGGTATATGGAAACAGCTTGCCAAATGGTAGGCTGTTTTTTTGTAAGTAAAGGAATTATGTCCATACATCTCCTAATGTTTGAACTAAACTTTTCCGGTAAAGTAAGGGACGTAGATAAATAAGCAGAAAATTCTACAGCTAGGTGGGAACAGGGGAAACTCCCACTCCTTACACATAAAGGGAGGAGACGGTTCAACATGAAGAAAAGATGGGCAGCGATTGCGCTTACAGGAATGATGGCGGTCAGTGTGTTTGCAGGTACGGTATCTACTGCATCCAAGGTATCTGCTGCAAGTGTTTCGGTGACTGCACAAAAAGGGTCAGCTGTAAATATTGCTAATGAGCAAAAGGTTATTAATAACATAATTCAAACAGGAAAAAGTCTAATTGGACAGGCTCGGTATAGCCATACATATAATGCGTCGTATACGATGGATTGTTCAGGATTCACGTATTATATTTTTAAGAAGAATGGTATTGATTTAAAGACACGGGACGATGATAAGCAAGTTTCCTATGGCAAATATGTTCCGAAGAACCAGTTAAAAGCGGGCGATTTGATTTTTTACAATGCCAATAAACCACGCCAGGATGTAACACATGTCGGGATATATATTGGTGATGGTAAGGTGCTGCACATGGCCAATTCATCATCTAATGTAACGATCAGCAAGTTAAGCAGCAGCTGGCATACGAAAAACTACCTGACTGCTCGCCGTATCATCCAGTAAAGAAAGCAAAAAGGACGCCGAAATGCTCGGTGTCCTTTTTGTATATTATGCAGAAGCTGTTTTTGTTAAGTATCCACTTAGCACGCGAATTGCCACTTCAATTGCGTCCTCACTCGGTTCAATTCGGGCGTGATGCAGGCCGTATGGTGTACTCACACCAAGCCAGAACAGGAAGCCTGGAATTTGCTCGAGAAAGTAGCCGAAGTCTTCACCTGTCATCGCAGTCGGACATTCGATCAGCTCGGCTGTACCACTTTCACGTACCCAGTTCATAAAATCACGGGTAATGTCTTCGTTGTTATATACCTGACAGTAATTCGCGCCGTAATCAATCGCTCCCTGGCACTCGAATCCGGCTTCAATGCCATGAACAAGTGCTTCGATACGGGATTTTACTTTGTGCATCGATTCCATCGACAGCGTACGGATAGTGCCTTCTAAGCGTGCATGCTCAGCAATGATGTTCTGCTTCGTGCCGCCTTCGATCTTACCAACTGTAACGACGGCTGAATCAAGTGGATCGATATTGCGTGCGACGATACTTTGCAGTTGCGTTGCCAGATGGGCTGCTGCAACGACCATGTCATTAGCTGTATGCGGGAACGCCGCATGTCCACCTTTGCCGTGCAAGTCGATGAATAGCTCGGACGTATTAGCGAACAGAATGCCGGGCTTAAGTGCAACGGAGCCAACCGGATGTTCCGGTGCGATATGCAGGGCGAAGATGCAATCTGGACGCCAGGCAGCGAATTCTTCGCTTTCCAGCATCGGTTGTGCACCGCCTGGACCTTCTTCCGCCGGTTGAAAAATAAACACAAGATCATCACGGACAGGATGATGGACAAAATGCGTGAGCACACCGAGTCCGATGGCCATGTGCATATCATGACCGCATGCATGCATGTAGCCAGGATGTTCCGATTTAAAATCATACGAGGTATCTTCGGTAATCGGCAGCCCGTCCATATCAGCTCGGTAGCCGATGCGTTTGGTAGGGTTTGTCCCTTTAACTAGCACAAGAATGCCAGTGCGCCATGTTTTATGCTCCATACGCTCCTGTGGTAGGGTTGCTAAATAATCAAGCAGATACTTTTGTGTCTTAAACTCCGCAAATCCTGGCTCGGGAATGCGATGCAGGTCGCGGCGGATGGATACGAATGATTGTGCGTTTACGGTAGTCATCGGATGCGGCCCCTATTACAGTTGGCGCAGTTCCTGTTTGATTTCCGTTTTGGATTTTGTTTTTTCATCGATCTGTTTAATCACACGAGCTGGTGTGCCAGCTACAACTGTGTATGGTGGCACGTCTTCGATTACAACCGCACCAGCTGCAACAACCGCACCTTTTCCTACACGGCAGCCTTCGAGTACAACGGCATTTGCACCGATGACAACATCATCTTCTACAACAACTGGCTGCGCTGATGGCGGTTCGATAACGCCTGCGATAACCGTACCAGCACCGATGTGGCAGTTCTTGCCGATTGTACCGCGACCACCGACAACAACGTTCATGTCAATCATAGTGCCCTCGCCAATTACCGCGCCGATGTTGATGGAAGCACCCATCATGATAACCGCGTTGTTACCGATTTCAACTTGATCACGGATGATTGCACCTGGCTCAATGCGAGCATGGATGTTTTTCATGTCGAGAAGTGGAATCGCAGAGTTACGACGATCGTTTTCTACGACATAATCTTCGATGCGATCTTTGTTTGTTTCGAGTACAGGTTGAACTTCTTTCCAGTCGCCGAAAAGAACGCCTGTATTACCTGTGATGAAGCTTTTTGTACTAGCACCGAAATCGATGCCTGCCAGATCACCTTTTACATATACTTTCACCGGTGTTTTCTTTTCGCTTTTTTGAATAAATTCGATAATTTGTTGTGCATTCATTTCTTGCATGATTTAGTGTCTCCCTTCGTCACTCGTAGCTTATAAAAATACAATGAGGATGTATAATCCTCATTGCGATTATTAGCATTATAACATTCCCGGTCAACCAGAGAAACGGGTAAAGGCAAAAAGCTTAGCATCTGAATGGGAACCTGTTGTAATCAGATCATGGATGATGTCACACGCTATGATGCTATAATATCCTTTTGTAGGAAGAAATGTTGTTAGTATTTCCTTTCGCACATGGTGTATGCTTTTTTATTTTTATTTCATACTAGGTAATATGGAACGTATAAGGGAGGGAAGGAAATGAAATCCTCGCAATTTGATATTACACTAGCACATCGATTAGCTGACCAATTGAGCAACTGTGCACAAAGCTTAAAAGCAGAGGTCCAGACACCGGAACAGATGCAGCAACATCTTGATCGTATCAACTCGCTTATAAACAGCCTTCATACGATGATGCAGGAAGTAGAAGAAGATACCGGAAATCCTATTTAGCAATAATGGAAAGCATGAATAGTTAGGAAAGACCGGATGATAAGGACATTCGGTCTTTTCTTTTCCCTTATTTTGAAGGTGAAATAGACAACTATAGATACAAAGATAAGTAAAGAGATAAGAAAGACTAACGACAATAGGGAGGAATTTTTAATGAAGCCGTTTACATCTATGGGTACAAGCGTCATTGTGCGTCTCGAGGTGGATGTCAAGCAAGTAAGCTTTATTGATATTGCTACTGCTGTTAGTAAGGCGCAGGGTGATATTGTGGCAATGGACGTTGTCCAATCATCAAATGAGGAGACTGTCAAAGACTTTACCATTAATACGAAAACCCGGGCACAGATTGAAGAAGTTGTACAAAACCTAGAGAGCCTGTCAGGCGTGAAAATTGTAACCGTATCGGACCGCACTTTCCTCAGTCATATTGGAGGAAAAATCGAAATGAGGCCGAAGCGCCCGATCCAAAACCGGGAAGACTTATCCCGTGTATATACTCCGGGTGTAGCTACGATATGTGAAGCGATTGCAAAGGACCCGTACAAGGCGTATAAACTGACAATTAAGCGCAATACGGTAGCGATTGTTAGCGATGGAACAGCAGTACTTGGGCTTGGTGATATTGGACCGTACGCAGCTATGCCAGTTATGGAAGGAAAAGCGATGCTGTTTAAACAGTTTGCCGATGTAGATGGATTCCCGATCTGCCTCGATACAAAAGATACAGATGAAATCATTGAAACGATTGTTCGAATGGCTCCAGCATTCGGGGGGATTAATTTAGAAGATATTGCAGCTCCGCGCTGCTTTGAAATTGAGCAAGCTCTTCGTGAACGTCTTGATATCCCGGTTTTCCATGATGACCAGCATGGAACAGCGGTTGTAATTCTGGCAGGACTTCTAAATGCACTTAAGATTGTTGGCAAGAAAATTGAGGATTGTAAAATTGTCGTAACCGGTATGGGAGCGGCAGGAGTGGCTTGTACGAAGATCATTTTGAGCGCTGGTGCGAAAAATGTGATCGGTGTTGACCGTGATGGCATTCTGTCCCGTTCCGTCACTTACGAAAATCCGGTCTGGGAAGAAGTGTCCAACATGACTAATCCGTATGATGTTCAGGGGCAGCTGGCTGACGCACTTGTGGATGCTGATGTGTTCATTGGGGTGTCACGTGGTGGTATCCTGAAGCGCGAAATGGTGAAAACAATGGCGAAAGATCCAATCGTATTCGCGATGGCGAACCCGCAGCCGGAAATTGATCCGGAAGAAGCGGCAGGATTAGTACGCGTTCTGGCCACAGGTCGTTCCGATTATCCGAACCAGATTAACAATGTTCTCTGCTTCCCTGGTGTATTCCGTGGCGCGTTTGACTGTCGGGCAACCGATATTACAGAAGAGATGAAAGTAGCGGCTGCACACGCGATTGCTTCGATCATTACAGACGCGGAGTTGAATGAGCAGTATATCATCCCGAGCGTATTTAATGATAAAGTGGTAAAACGTGTTCGGGATGCAGTAGTCGACGCTGCCATTGCTTCTGGTGCAGCTCGCAAAACTCCGCGTGATAAACGTAAAAAAGAAACTGTGTAATAAAGAAAAGGCGCTTCGTCATTACGACGAGGCGCTTTTTGATTGGTGCTCTATTTTGTATTGGCTCGGATAGAGCGGACAAGTTTCTTTAACGCAAAAACGGCAGCCCGGAACGAATGAGCTGCTTTTAAGCCAACTGCCCATATCATTAAAGAGTTTGGTAAACATGGCGCTTGAAAATTCATCATGGTGTAGTTGAATGCCATATTCGTATATACCAGGAGTATGAGAATTATCTTTTCGCCAGGCAATGCTGCCATCAAGATTGATGACAGTATCCATAATTCGGGTTTGAAACCGTAAAACAAAGTTGTCATTAATCGGAAATCGAAGGGGAGAGATGCAGCGCAGACCGTGGATGGAAATATCTTTAATACAGGTTTCTAGACTTCCGCAGAAAACTTCCTGTTGGTGTATAGAACTGATTGTTACATCCGAACAAAGTGGCAATTGTAAAATCCTTCGCTCTTCTTTTCTTCGCTCATTCATAATATAAAATCACCAATTTCTCCCTTTTTATGAATTATGAACTATTTCCACTACATATCATATACATGATTTACAAAAAAGAAAACAATTAGCGGGAATATTATGACTAAAAATATGATTATGTAGGTATTTCATACCATGATCTAGGATGGAGAAGTACAACGTAGCCGTAGATGTTGGCGGAACTTTTACAGATGTATTTATGTTTGATGAAGAAACGGGAAAGATTGCGGTAACGAAGGTTTCTTCGACACCGGATAATCCGGCGCGAGAAACAGCAGCGATTGACTGCGGTAGCAAAGTATCTGGAAGAGTAGTCATATCACAAATAGTAAAGCACAGAGGCATGTTCCCTGTGCTTTTGTTATGGACTCTATGAATTATGGCAGTGTTAACACGATCTTTCCGGTATTTTTATTTTGTTCCATATGAGCGTGAGCTTCATTGACCTGTGTCCAGTCCCAGGTAGAATCAATAACCGGGACAAGACGTCCGTCTTGAAAACGTGGCAGGGCAAACTCACAAAACTCTTGAGTGAGAGCGATTTTTTTCTCCACGGGCTGGGAACGAAGTGCCGTTCCGATGACTTGTAAGCGGCGGCTGAGAAGCAGACCTAGATTGATTGTCTCCGCTTTTGCTCCACCCATCGTGCCGATGATTACAAGTCTGCCATCTACGGCAAGCGACTTAATGTTTTGCTCCCAATATGACGCACCGATGAAGTCGAGAATGATATTGACGCCTTTGCCATTGGTTGCTTCTTTTACGGCATCAAGGAAAGGACTTTCTTTATAATTGATCAGAGTCGAGGCGCCAAGTTTCTGACAGGTAGCGAGTTTCTCTTCACTGCCGGCTGTTACGATTGCTGTTGCGCCTGCTTCTCGTACAAGTTGAATGGCTGCTGTACCTACGCCGCTTGCTCCGGCGTGAATGAGCACGTTGTATCCAGATTGAAGTCCACCGAGCCAGAATAGATTCAGGTACGCAGTCAGGAATACTTCCGGGATGGCTGCTGCTTCTGCAAAGCTGAATGAATCCGGAATCGGAATTGCCATGCCTGCGGGAATCACTGCTTTTTCAGCGTATCCACCACCTGGCAGTAAGGCGCAGACGCGATCCCCTGGCTTATGTCCAACTACATGACGACCAACTGCCTCGATCACACCGGCCATCTCAAGACCAATAATCTCTGAGGCACCTTTTGGCGGTGGATACAGACCGCGTTTTTGTAAGAGATCGGCTCGATTTAAGGCCGTTGCTTTGACTTGAACTAGAATTTCGTCATCGCCTACTGTTGGATCGGGTGTTTCTCCGATATACAGATGCCGGGTTTCTTTTTCTACAAGTATAGCTTTCATGATAATCCTCCTAACGTGACAGATGAAAAATTAGAAGCCTGTCTGTATATATGGTATCGTACATATAGGTTGAACACTCCCACCACTTAAAATCTTACGATTTTTGAAGTGGGGGATTCCTGGATAGTCCGCTCTACTGAGCAGAATTCGTATCCTGTACGCCCAGGTTACCCCCGTGTGTCCCACGGTTGGTTAGATTCTATCTCTAACAGTCTACGTCCTTCTTGCAAAATATTCAGGGCCGCATTCACGTCACGATCATGATGCGCATGACATTCCGGGCACTCCCATTCACGCAGGTTTAGATTCTTCACGTCCCGGTTCCGGTATCCACAAGCCGAACACAACTGACTCGATGGGAATGTCTTTCCGACAAAGCAAAGAGTACGCCCGTACCATTTCGCCTTGTATTCCATCATCCGGCGAAACTTTGCCCATGAAGCATCGGAAATGCTCTTGGCCAGCTTATGATTCTTCTGCATATTCGACACCTGCAAGTCCTCCAAGCAGATCGTTTGGTTTTCACGAATCAGCGTAGTAGACAGCTTTTGCAGAAAATCAGTGCGACAGTTGGCGATTTTCTCATGCAAACGGGCGACTTTGATTCTGGCTTTGTTCCAGTTGGAACCACCTTTTGTACGCTTGCTCATGATGCGTTGCAGTCGTGCCAGCTTTCCTTCATACTTATGGAGATACTTCGGATTATCGAACGTTTTTCCATTGGAGAGAATTGCAAACTTCTTACTACCAAGATCAACTCCTACTCGCTTATCCAGTTTCGGTAACGGTTGAATCTCTACTTTGCATAGCACGGATACAAAGTAGTGACCCGATGGATTCCGGCGAACGGTGGCAGAGAGGATGCGTCCTTCTACCTCACAACTTTTTGCGAAGCGGACAAAGCCAAGTTTCGGAAGTCGGATACGGGTTCCTTCAATCCGAATCGCATCGTTGTTATTTGTGGTGTTGTACGACTGCCGGGGATTTTTTCTGCTTTTGAATGTTGGGTACCCTTTTTTCTCCTTGAAAAACTTTTGGTAGGCCACATCTAGGTCTTGTAATGCGTTTTGTAAGGCGGTAGAATCCGGCTCTTTTAGCCAGACCAACTCTTTCTTTAGCTGTGTTAAAAGGATCGAACAGGCCTTGTAGCTCAGTGTCTTTTGCTCGGTCTCATACACGTCTTTTCGTCTCGCCAGAAAGTGATTGAACACATACCGAACACACCCAATGAACTTGTTGATGAGCGTAGCCTGTTTTTCAGTCGGGTAGAGACGGAATTTGAAGCCTTTGTGCTGGAGCATTTGAGTTTCATCTCCTCCGTCCATTGTACCTGACTGTTCAAAGAGAAAACAGTCGGACTTGCGCGAAGGCCGTTGCCTTCCCTCGTCCGAAGCCGATTCATCCCCCACTTTAGCTACCGCTTAGAAGTGGGAGTCTCCTCGGCTAATATGATAAAAGGAAAGGACGAGAGTATATGAATCAATCCAAACAATCTTTAAGCAAGCAGACGGCCATCTCACATGAAGAAATGGAAGCGCGGATGCAGGAAGTACAGGCATTAGACTCCAAAGAGCGTGAACGATACAGTATGGTGAAAGATACATGCACGGGTGAACATTATGTGCGTTATACACAGCATCATCTTAACCTGATGGAGGGTGGGGTGGAGGAAGTGTACGATTATCTTCTGCCCGTTGATACGGATGATGTGCTGTCGATTGTGCTTGGAGAACAGGAATATGATTATCCGAAGCAGTGGGGTCGCTCGTATTTGCGCGGCAGTCATGTAGATGCATACATCTGGTTTGATCCGTCTACACTTGAAGGCGTGGAAGATGAGGAACAGGTGGCACGTGAATTAAGCGATATGCTGGACGGGTTCCGCGTACAAGGGAAGTTTGATGATGACGCGATTCGGGAGCTGTTTAAGCGGATTGATGCAAAGTTGGACCATGAGTGAGGGCGTGAGTAGCAAAAGATTGGTTTGATGGATGGATATGCCCACGCTTGGGTAGGTCAACGCTCAAGCGCAAATCTTTTACGGCTTCTCTCTTCTCGCCTTCCACCACTAAACGTTGTCGATTCCCAAAAAACAAAAAGAAGAGCGGCCCCTGTATCGGGACCGCTCTCTTTGCTGTGTGTATATGAGGATGGATTAAAAATTAAACGTTAGCTTTTTCTTCTGTTGCGATTTGACGAAGTACAGTTTGCAGGATACCGCCGTTACGGTAGTATTCTACATCGACTACGCTGTCGAGACGAACGATTGCATCGAACTCGAAAGAAGTACCGTCTGTACGTGTTGCTGTAACTTTGATTGTTTGACCTGGTTTTACATCGTTGCCAAGGCCAAAGATATCAAATGTTTCAGTACCTGTCAGGCCGAGTGATTCTGGAGTTGTACCTTCAGCGAACTGAAGAGGAAGAACACCCATACCTACGAGGTTGCTGCGGTGGATACGCTCGAAGCTTTCTGCGATAACCGCTTTAACGCCAAGGAGGAATGTACCTTTTGCTGCCCAGTCACGTGAGCTACCAGTACCGTACTCTTTACCTGCGATAACAACAAGTGGAGTACCTGCTTCTTGATATTTCATAGAAGCATCGTAGATTGGCATAACATCGCCAGTTGGCAGGTATGTTGTTACGCCGCCTTCTGTACCAGGAGCCATTTTGTTACGGATACGGATGTTTGCAAACGTACCGCGCATCATAACTTCGTGGTTACCACGACGGGAACCGTATGAGTTGAAGTCTTTGCGTTCTACGTTGTTCTCACCAAGGTATACACCTGCTGGGCTAGCCGGTGCGATGTTACCTGCTGGAGAGATGTGGTCAGTTGTAACGGAATCGCCAAGGAATGCGAGAGCTTTCGCACCCACGATTTCTTCAATGCTGCCAGCTTCGTTGCCAAGGCCAGAGAAGAATGGTGGATGTTGGATGTAAGTAGACTTGTCATCCCACTCATACAGCTGTCCTTCTGGGAACTCGATTGCGTTCCAGCGTGGGTTCGCTGTGAATACGTTGCCGTACTCTTCTTCGAACATTTGCGCTTGAACTGCTTGTGCAACAGCTTCTTTGATTTCTGCATTTGTTGGCCAGATGTCTTTGAGGTATACTGGTTGACCATCTTTTCCTGTACCGATTGCGTCTTTGGAAAGATCGATGTCAACTGTACCTGCAAGTGCATATGCCACAACAAGCGGTGGAGAAGCCAGGTAGTTAGCTTTTACTTGTGCGTGTACACGGCCTTCGAAGTTACGGTTACCGGACAGTACAGATGCAACAGTCATATCGTTGTCTGCAATTGCCTGGCTAACTTCTTCTGGAAGCGGACCGCTGTTACCGATACAAGTTGCACAACCGTAACCAGCGATATGGAAGCCAAGAGCTTCAAACGGCTGAATCAGACCTGCTTTTTCCAGGTATTGTTTTACAACACGGGAACCTGGAGTGAGGCTGGATTTTACGTATTCTGGTTTCACAAGGCCTTTTTCTACGGCTTTTTTCGCTACGAGACCTGCGCCCAGCATAACGCTTGGGTTAGAAGTGTTCGTACAGCTAGTGATTGCCGCGATCACAACAGCACCTGTGCCGAGTTCGGATTTCTTACCGTTTTTATGAGAAAGTGCTACTTTCTGTGCGATTTGTTCGTCGCTCAGACCGAAGCCGCCTTTTTCGATTGGAGTACGGATTGCATCGTTGAAGGCACCTTTCATTGCAGTTAGTTCGATACGGTCTTGTGGACGTTTCGGACCTGCAAGTGTAGGAACAACTGTGCTCATGTCGAGTTCAAGTGTTTCAGAGAACACTGGATCAACAGTAGCATCTGTACGGAACAGACCTTGTTCTTGGTAGTATGCTTCAACAAGAGCTACTTGCTCTTCGCTGCGGCCTGTTGCACGCAGGAAGTTAAGAGTTTCTTCGTCAACTGGGAAGAAGCCCATTGTTGCGCCGTATTCAGGAGCCATGTTGGCAACTGTTGCACGGTCTGCCAGAGTGATGTTGCTAAGTCCTGGGCCGTAGAACTCAACGAATTTACCAACAACGCCCTTCTTACGGAGGATGTTAACAATTGTGAGTGCTAGGTCAGTTGCTGTTGCACCTTCTGCCAGTGTGCCAGTCAGTTTGAAACCAACAACTTCTGGAGTTACGAAGTAGAGAGGTTGACCGAGCATACCTGCTTCTGCTTCGATACCGCCAACGCCCCAGCCTACTACGCCAAGACCGTTGATCATTGTTGTATGAGAGTCAGTACCTACGAGAGAATCCGGGAATACTTGTACTTCACCGTCTACTTCTTTTGTAGCTGCTACTGATGCAAGGTATTCAAGGTTAACTTGGTGAACGATACCTGTTGCTGGTGGAACAGCACGGAAGTTGTTGAATGCTGTTTGTGCCCAGCGCAGGAAGCGATAACGCTCAGCGTTGCGTTCAAATTCAAGTTTCATGTTGTTTTCGAGTGCATCCGGGTTACCGAAGTCATCAACCATTACAGAGTGGTCGATTACAAGGTCAACCGGTACGAGCGGATTGATACGCTCTGGGTTGCCGCCCATTTCTTTCATTGCAAGACGCATAGCAGCGAGGTCAACAACCGCTGGTACACCTGTGAAGTCTTGCAGTACGATACGAGCAGGTGTGAAAGGAACTTCCTGATTCGCATCGCGCTCTTCAGTCCATGTAGCAAGCTTTTTCACATGATCTTCTGTAACAGCTACGCCATCGAATTGGCGAACTGCTGCTTCGAGCAATACTTTAATGGAGAAAGGCAGTTTAGAAATTGGACCAAGGCCTTTTTCTTCGAGAGCCTTAAGAGAATAGTACGCGTACGATTTGTCGCCAACTTGAAGCGTAGAATGTACACCGTAAGTGTCTTGTTTAGCCAAGTAAATTCCCTCCCGTACAAATGTATTGGTTTCATTCAGTGAAACTCTGTTTCTGTTTCCACAAAACATTATACTGCTTTTTTACCCGTACGTACACTAGTAAAATCAATTTTTTTTGGTAAGGGTATCATTTACGGATGAATCACACATAAGGTATAATGAACAATACTGCAACAGGGTTTCGTTCTATGAAACCCTATTCAACCAGGAAGGTGAGCGGGATGGAAACAACAGATGCGAAGATGACGGTGCGTGCTGTAGATCGTGCGCTTGATATTCTTCTTTGTTTTATTGATGAACAGGAACTGACGCTGACAGAGATTGCACAGCGGGTCAGTTTGAATAAAAGTACTGTATACCGCCTGCTCGGATCACTTGAGGGTCGGGGGTTTCTGACGCGAGACACAGTGACGGAGAAGTATCATCTCGGGTTTCGTGTTTGGCAGATATCCGCGAATTATCCGCAGCAAGGGGACATTGGGACGGTATTGCTGCCGGAGATGACACGGTTACGCGATGAGATCGGGGAGACGATCAGTTTATATGTCCGTAATGAAAATGAACGGGTACGCATTCAGGCCGTGGAGAGTCAGGAGACGATCCGTCGTGTTGCACCAATCGGGGCACATATGCCACTTGCGGTTGGCGCATCGAGCAAAGTGCTGGTCGCGTATGCGCCGCCGGACGCCCAGCTGCGCGTATTGAATGATCCTGCTTGGCCAAAGGCAGTCGATAAGGGTGTCTATATGGATCAGCTTCAGGAAATTCGCCGCAATGGTTATGCAACCAGTTCGGAGGAGCGGGAAGAGGGGGCAGCAGCTGTATCGGTCCCGCTGTTTAATGTGCGCGGTGAAATGGTGGCAGCCCTATCGGTATCCGGGCCGTCCAATCGGCTTACATCAGAGAAGATGGCACAAAATGCTCCGCTTGTCATGGAAGCGGCCCGTCGAATGGGAAACATGTTACAATAGAAAAAAAGCAGAAAGAGAGATGGAGATGGCATCATGTGGCTTGCAGCAGCGATGATCACCGCACTGTGCTTTGGAGCGAATAACACGATTTTTAAGTGGAGTACATCGCGGCGGTTATCGAAAGTAAACATCCAGTTTTTCTTCTATTTTGTCGCATTTTTACTGACATTGGCGTACGGTTTGCAAGAAGGGGAGTTTCATACGAACTGGCTTTCCATTATATTTGGAACGCTGGTGGGCATTCTGAATGCCAACGGAAATATTCAAATGGCACGTGCTTTTGAGAAGGGACCGGCCAGCCTGACATCGCCAATTATTGCAGCCAATGCGATTTTGCCGGTTCTGGCAGCAGGACTGATCTTTAATGAACAGATCCCTTTTCTGCACTGGCTCGGGGTTTTTTGTATGATGGGTTCTGTGATCGTCATTCAGTACACGCCGGGAAGCAAAGGCGGTACACAGTACGGTCCATGGATTGCCCGTGTGTTGCTGGCATTCGTATCGTTTGGTGTACTCGGAATCATAATGAAAGGTTCCTCCTCACTGCATATTCATTCGCTGGACATGCTTGTGTCGATGTACGGAGGTGGAAGTGTATTTTTGCTTTTCTGGCTTGGGCGTGAACGAATTCAGCGCAAAGAGGTGCAAATCGGAGCAGTTGTTGGGATTCTAAGTGTAATCGGTTATAGCTGTTATTTTTATGCCTTGCAAACCGGAACAGCAAGCATTGTGTTCCCTGTAGTAAGTTTAAACTGCCTGATCGTCATTTTAACAGGCTGTTATTTGTTTAAAGAACGACTTAAGTTGTATCAAGTATGTGGCATATGTACTGCTTTGTTAGGTCTTGTTTTAACGAAAATATAGGAAAAAAGGGTTGCTCTTTATAAAAAAAGGGCGACTCTTTTTTTACAAGGGATATCAATTTTGTGTTACAATTTGGGAGAAGAAGGGTAGAGGAAGAAATGAAAAGGTGGTTTGGGACGTGAAAAAACTGCACATCAGCTCGGTTAAGCCGGGGGATAAGCTTGCAAAAACGATTTATTCTGAAACCGGACATGTACTGCTTGGTGCTGGTCTGGAATTAACTGACCGTTATATTAACCGCCTTGAGCAAATGGGAATTGATACGGTATACATAGAAGATAAACATACAACCGATATCATTCCAGAAGATATTATTAGTGATACGACACGTCGTCAGGCTATTCAGACCGTTCATAAAACGATGACTAATCTGCTTGATCAACCGCAGGTGAAAGGTCGGATGAGTGTGCCGGATATGGGGCAAACCTTTCGGGACGTATTCGGGAGCATTATGGGGGATTTAAGTGGCCGCAAGGATGTTCTCGTCAATTTGGCGAACCTTCATGCGTTGGACGGTTATTTATTCCATCATTCTGTTAACGTAGCGGTTCTTGCTGGGATTATTGGTCTGGCCAAGGGATATAACCAGAATCAGATGCTGGATCTTGGGGTAGGGGCCCTCCTGTTCGATATTGGAATGACACAGCTTCCAAAAGAGTTGTGGAACAAGCGAGGGGCACTAACGGATGAAGAGCGTTCTAGAATTGAAAATCACACAGAAGATGGATTTAATATTTTACGCTATCAGTACGATGTATCCCTGCTGTCCGCCCACTGTGCACTGCAGCACCATGAACGCTATAACGGATCAGGGTATCCGCGCCAGCTTCGAGAACAACAAATTCATGAATACGCACAAATTGTTGGGCTTGCCGATGTGTATGACGCACTCACATCACACCGTTCCTATCGCCAGCACTACACACCGAATGAGGCGACTGAATATTTGTTTGCCGCAGGAAATTCGTTGTTTGATATCGAGCTGGTGAAGTTATTTGTTAAGCATATTGCCGTTTATCCAATTGCATCGGTTGTTGTATTGAATACAGGGCAGGTTGGGGTTGTCGCTAGAGTAGACCCACGTTCTGTTCATCGCCCTATTATTCGGATTACGAAGGAGCGGGATGGCAGCGAAGTGGCATCGCCATACGAGATTGATCTGCGCAATGAGACAAATCTTGTCATCACCCGTACATTATAATTTGGTGGTTGACTGTTTTTTGATAATGATTAATAATGAGAAAAATAAAAAGAAAAGCTTCTTATCAAGAGAAGGCTGAGGGACTGGCCCAATGACGCCCGGCAACCGGTATGGATATACACGGTGCCAAATCCAGCAGGAATGTAATTCCTGGGAGATAAGGAATGCGATTGCCTTGTATGTATAGAGACAAAAAGCCTTCCTTTGCCGAGGAGGCTTTTTTTATTTGCCAAAAAAGGGGATGAGACAGATGAAAGAAACAACCACGCCAGGTAAGCTGGCATTAGAAGCAAGACTCGCTGAGAAAATTCTAGTTATTGATGGAGCGATGGGAACGATGCTCCAGCAGGCAAATCTCGGCCCGGATGATTTCGGAGGCGAGGCGTATGATGGATGTAATGAACTGCTGAACGTAACGCGACCGGATGTAATCCGTTCCATCCATGAGAAGTATCTCGAAGCGGGTGCTGATATTATTGAGACGAATACGTTCGGTGGTGCATCTGTTGTACTAGCTGAATATGATGTACAGGACCGCGCTCGCGAGATTAACCTGGCAGCTGCTCGCCTGGCAAAAGAAGCAGTCGATGCATATTCAACACCAGATTGGCCGCGTTATGTAGCCGGGGCGATCGGACCTACGACGAAAACATTGTCTGTAACAGGTGGTATTACATTTGAAGAGCTGATTGATTCATATTATGAACAAGTGCTGGCCCTTATAGAAGGAGGGGTCGATGTCCTGCTGCTGGAGACTGCACAGGATACGTTAAATGTGAAAGCAGGCGGGATTGCCATCCAGAAAGCGTTTGATACGCTTGGTTGTCGTCTTCCGGTGATGATTTCTGGAACGATTGAACCGATGGGGACAACACTTGCAGGTCAGAATATTGAAGCATTTTATATTTCACTTACACATTTGAAGCCGATCTCGGTCGGCTTGAACTGTGCCACAGGTCCGGAATTCATGCGCGATCATATTCGTACGTTGTCTGGCATGGCCGACTGTGCAGTGAGTTGCTATCCGAATGCAGGGTTACCAGATGAGGATGGAAACTATCATGAATCACCACAGACATTAGCTGCGAAGTTAGCTGGATTCGCGGAGCAAGGCTGGATTAATGTGACGGGCGGTTGCTGTGGTACGACACCAGATCACATTCGGGCGATTGCCGATGTGATGAAGCAATATGAACCGCGCAAGCCAGGTGGGCTTACGACGCATGTTGTTTCTGGCATTGAGCCGGTCTATCTGGAACCGGATAGTCGACCGTTGTTTGTTGGAGAGCGGACAAATGTGATCGGGTCCAAAAAGTTTCGGGATCTCATCAAAGAAGGAAAGTATGAGGAAGCATCGGAAATCGCCCGTGCGCAAGTAAAGCGGGGCGCTCATGTGATTGACATTTGCCTGGCAGACCCGGATCGTGATGAAGCAAGCGATATGGAAGCGTTTCTCCAGTTTGTTGTTCGCAAAGTTAAAGTGCCGCTGATGATCGATTCCACAGACCCGAATGTGATTGCGCTCGCACTGAAGTATTCACAGGGCAAGGCGATTATCAATTCTATTAATCTTGAAGACGGAGAAGAGCGGTTCGATGAGGTGGCGCCATTACTGACGAAGTTCGGTGGTGCGGTTGTAGTCGGAACGATTGATGAACAAGGAATGGCGGTCACACGGGAGCGCAAGTTGGAAGTAGCTGCACGGTCATATGATCTGCTTGTAAATAAATACGGATTGAATCCACGAGATTTAATTTTTGATCCGCTCGTATTCCCGGTTGGTACGGGGGATGAGGCGTATATCGGGTCAGCGAAAGAGACGGTAGAAGGCATCCGGCTCATTAAAGAGAAGTTCCCGGAATGTCAGACGATTCTTGGTGTGAGTAACGTGTCTTTTGGTTTGCCACCGGCGGGTCGGGAAGTACTGAATGCGGTGTACTTGTATCATTGCACAAAAGCAGGGCTTGATTATGCCATTGTTAATACCGAGAAGTTACAGCGCTTCGCCTCGATTTCAGACGAAGAGCGCACAATGGCCGAAGAATTGCTGTTTGACACAACTGATGAGACGCTCGCTTCATTTACAGCTTTCTATCGTGAGAAGAAGGTAGAGGCGAATGTTGAAGTATCCAACTTAACGTTAGAAGAACGTCTGGCTCGTTATGTGGTGGAAGGAACAAAAGAAGGGTTAGTTCCAGATTTAGAAGAAGCACGCAGCAAGTATAAACCGCTTGATATTATTAACGGACCATTGATGACGGGTATGGATGAAGTAGGGCGTCTATTCAACGATAATCAGTTGATCGTAGCAGAAGTACTTCAGAGTGCAGAAGTTATGAAGGCGGCGGTGGCCCATCTCGAACCATATATGGAGAAAAGTGAATCCGCTGCAAAAGGTACGGTTATGCTAGCAACCGTAAAAGGCGATGTGCATGATATCGGTAAAAACCTTGTTGAGATCATCCTGGGCAACAATGGCTATGACATCATTAACTTAGGTATTAAAGTTACGCCGGAACAGATTATCCAGGCGTGCCGTGAAACGAAGCCGGATATGATCGGGCTGTCCGGTCTGCTTGTCAAATCAGCGCAGCAGATGGTGACAACCGCTCAGGATTTAAAAGCAGCAGGGATTGATGCTCCAATTCTTGTCGGAGGTGCGGCGTTAACCCGTAAGTTCACAGATACTCGGATTGCACCGCAATATGATGGGCTTGTGCTGTATGCGAAAGACGCGATGTATGGTTTGGATCTTGCTAACAAGTTAGCAAATCCACAGGAACGCGCTGCTCTCGAAGCGAAGCGTGAGGAAGCACTGGCTGCTGCGGATGCGTCGGAAAATACAGCAGTAGAAGTGAAGGCAACCGAGGTTGCGCCGACTCGGTCGAATGTAAGCACATCGACACCAGTCTATGCAGCACCCGATACAGAACGTCATGTTCTGCGCGACTATCCACTTACACACCTGCAGCCGTATATTAACTGGCGGATGCTGCTTGGTAAGCATCTTGGGGTGCGAGGCAATGTGGATAAGCTGCTTGCAGAAGGCGATCCGAAAGCAACAGAATTAAAAGAAGTGATTGATGAATTGTTAGAAGAAGCCAAGCGCACGGGACTGCTGAAAGCACAGGCGATGTATCGTTTCTTCCCGGCTCAGGGGGATGGCAATAAAGTGTATGTCTATGATCCAGCTAACCACAGCCGCATCATTCAAACATTTGAATTCCCACGCCAGACGAAAGATCCATACCTCTGCCTGGCTGATTTCTTGAAGCCAGTTGAGAGCGGTGAGATGGATTACGTGGCATTCCTTGTCGTAACAGCGGGCGAAGGTGTACGTGAGAAAGCAGAAGAGTGGAAAGAAAAAGGCGATTATTTGCGTTCCCATGCCTTACAGGCGCTGGCATTAGAGCTGGCGGAGGCATTTGCTGAGCGTGTGCATCATATTATTCGAGATACATGGGGCTTCCCGGACCCGGCTGAGATGACCATGTTGGAGCGTTTTGGGGCACGTTATCAGGGCATTCGCGTCTCATTCGGTTACCCGGCCTGCCCGGATTTAGAAGATCAGAAGCAGTTGTTTACGCTCATGCAGCCGGAAGACATTGGGGTTATTTTGACAGAAGGATGCATGATGGAGCCTGAAGCATCTGTATCAGCGATGGTGTTCTCTCATCCAGAAGCATGCTACTTCAATGCGGAGTAGTAGGGGAAGGGGATAACGTGATGAAAAAAGAGAACTTGAAAAGTTATTTGCAGAACCATCTGCTGATTGGTGACGGTGCGATGGCAACCTGGCTGTATCGCCTGGGCGTACCGATCGGTGTGTGTTATGAAGAGCTAACGTTGTCTAATCCTGAATTGATCGGAAGTGTGCACCGTTCGTATTATGATGCGGGTGCGCGTTTTATTCAGACAAACACGTACGGGGCGCATCGGGATTCACTCGCTCGCCATGGCTTAGAGCACAAGGTAACTCGCATTAACCGCAAAGCAGCCCAGCTAGCGCGTGAGTCTGTGGGGGAAGATGCCTACATCGCAGGCGGCATCGGTTCCATCAATGCAGGTCGCGTGCGTGATACGAACATTCAGCCATATGCGGAGCAATTTGAGGAGCAGGCGGAAGCTCTTTTACTTGGCGGGGTTGATGCGATTTTGTTAGAGACGTTCCTTGATTTGGATGAGTTGCTGCTGGCATTGAATGTAATTCGTCCGATGACGGACCTACCGATTATTGCGCAGCTTGCTACCATTGAAGTAGGTCGCACGCGTGACGGATTTACACTTAGTCAGGCGTTTGCCGAAATGAAAAAGGCGGAAGCTGACGTTGTCGGTCTGAACTGCCGTCTTGGTCCGGCAGAAGCGCTGCGCTCGATTGAACAAACGATTATCCCGGACGATACGCCATTTTCTGTATTTCCAAATGCGGGTCGTCTGGCGATCTCGGATGGGGAATATTCGTATGCGTCTGTGCCGCAGTATTTCGGAGATAGTGCCCTGCGTTTCCGCACACAGGGCGCACGCTTGATTGGTGGCTGTTGTGGAACGACACCGGAGCACATCCGTATGATGGCGCAGGTGTTAGCGGAGCGTGAGCCGTTACCGCGTGTGAACCCGGAGTGTGAGGCAGCAGAGGTGTTGATGCCGATTGAGGTTGGATCACCGCCTGTACGTCCACCGAGCATTGTCGATACGGTGAAGGAACGGCATACAGTCATTGTTGAATTAGATCCACCGCGTGATCTGGATACGGAGCGCTTCCTGGCGGGAACGGCTGCCCTGCAAGATGCAGGCGCAGATGCGGTCACACTGGCAGACAATTCGCTGGCGACGACCCGCATGAGCAATCTGGCGCTTGGAGCCATGATGAAATCGAAGCTTGGCGCGGAACCACTGCTGCATATCGCTTGCCGTGACCGTAATCTGATCGGTCAGCAGTCGCACTTAATGGGGATGCATGCGCTTGGCATTCATCAGGCGCTCGTTATTACGGGCGACCCGGCACGATTCGGTGATTTGCCCGGGGCAAGTTCCGTGTTTGATGTTTCCTCGTTTGATTTGATTCGGATGATTAAGCAGTTGAATGAAGGGTTTACGTTCTCCGGTAAGCCCTTGAAGCAGCGGGCAAACTTCGTTGTGGGGGCGGCATTCAATCCGCATGTGCGCCAGTTCGATGCTGCACTGCGTCGCCTGGAGAAGAAAATCGAAGCAGGCGCGGATTATATTATGACGCAGCCGGTGTATGACGTGGAGATGATTGAGCGGATTCATGAGGGGACGAAGCATCTTGATGTGCCGATTTTTATCGGCATCATGCCGCTCACAGGATCACGTAACGCCGAGTTCCTTCATAACGAGGTACCGGGTATTCGGTTGTCTGACGAGGCACGGGAGCGGATGAGGAAGTTTGAATCTGGCCCGGAGGCACGCGCAGAAGGTGTGGCGATTGCGCGGGAGCTGACGGATGTAGCGATGGAATATTTTAATGGCATTTATTTGATTACACCGTTCTTCTATTATGAGATGACAGCGGAGTTGACACGGTATATTCGTCAGAAGTCATCCGTTGTATTATAAAAAGCTAGGTGGTTAAGACTGTCTCAAAAGCTATTACATGGCTATTGAGGCAGTTTTTTCTTTACTAATATTTCTTATCGTGTAAAATATCATCAGACGACCTTATTATGGAAATGCAATATTTAGAAAATAGAAAAAGAGGGTATTGCATAAAGGAATAGTAGAAAGAGGAGAGACAGGGGAAAATGAAAAAAATAGGCACGAAGATTATGCTGGCAATTTTATTATGTTCTGTGCTTACCTCCTTATCAGTCGGCATCATTAGTTTGATTCGTGGAAGCCAGGCTGTGAAGGGTGAAGCGGAGGACAAGCTGTTGTATATGTCCCAAAGCATTGCTAATGAATTCAATGTGAGCATTCAAAGTATCCAAGGTGCAGTTAGCGGGATCGCGACAACGTCTGTTGCAACTTTCGACATGCAAAAGGCGAAAGCAGACCCTGCTTACTTTACAACATATGGTGATGTTCTAGACCCGATCGTAAAAAGGTTTGCCGAAAGTGCAGATGGAATTATGGGCGCCTATGTGTTTATAAACCCAGAGTTGACGAAAAGTCTACAGTATTCGTGGTATCTAAAAGATGAAAAGAAGAACACCTTTGTTAAGAAACAGGGGTTTGCACCAGGTAGTTTTACGGCCGAAAACCCAAAACTTTCTTGGTATTTTAATGCCGTGAAGGCGAAAAAAGGAGTATGGAGCGAGCCATACGAAGATTTAGGTGTAACGATGATTTCATACACGCAGCCGATTTATCAAGACGGTGTATTAATTGGTGTAGCGGGTATGGATGTTAATTTCGATGTAATTAAGCAAGCGATTCAGAAAGTTAAGGTATACAAGACAGGATATGCGATGTTGTTTAATGAAAAGTTTAACTATCTTGTCCACCCTACGTTCAAAATGGGAGAAAACCTTGCCAATATTCAAAATGGTAGTTTTACATTTATGATTGACGAGATGAAGAAAAAGCCGTCCGGGTTAATTTATTACAAGTTTAATAATGAGGACAAAATAAGTAGTTTTGCTCATATTTCAAACGGATGGATTGTCTCGATTGCTCCTCCGGAAAGTGAGCTGTATGAAGATATCACGCAGTTGCAGTCTATTTTAATTTGGGTCATTGTCGGAGGGATTGCCATTGCGGTAGTATTTAGTCTTTTTGTCTCTCGTTCGATTTCGAAGCCGATTATTAATTTGACACGTACAGTAGAAGTAGCAGCTACCGGGGATTTGAGTGTACAAACGGATGTTCAGACAAAAGACGAGATAGGACGTTTGGGACAATCGTTTAACACGATGATTGAAAGTCTGCGAACAGTCATTACCCGGGTACGGAGCGTTTCGGATAGTGTGAACGTATCAGCGGGCACAATCTCTGCTGCAGCAGAAGAAATTAGTGCGGCAAGCGAAGAGATCTCGGGAAGTATGCAGAGCCTGTCTGAAGATACGAGTCGACAATCTGAGCTAGTAGGTAGTGTGCTGCATGAAACGAGCACGTTGGGTGAAAAGATTAAAGGCATCGAAACCGAGTCCGAGTCTATGGTTACGCATGCGTATACGATGAAAGATAAAAACGAGAGTGGTCTTGTAGCGATGGAGCAGCTGCGCCGTGTATTTGAGAGAAATACGGAAGCAAGTACTCAAGTTGGCCATGGTATTAAAGACCTTGCTGCGATGTCTGTTTCCATTAGTACGATTATCGAAACGATCAACTCGATTTCTCAGCAAACAAATTTGTTAGCCTTGAATGCTGCCATTGAAGCGGCACGTGCGGGAGAGGCGGGCAAAGGATTTGCGGTGGTTGCTGATGAAGTGCGCAAACTAGCAGAACAATCATCTACAGCTACACAAGAAGTGCAGCAGATTATTGACCGGATTACAAGTGTAATTGAAACGCTTGATTCTACGATGAATCATGCAACAGAGTTAGTGGATGATGTGAATGTGTCATTAGATCATACGAACAGTACATTTGCCGAAATTAATACGTCTATTGATACGGTAACACAAGAAATTGTGCGCCTAGAGCAGGAAGTTCGTGAAATGGAAACGCTGAAAAATAGTATGGTTCAATCAGTCGAAGGTATTCATCATGTAACAGAACAAGCAGCTGCGATGACGGAGGCTGTAAGTGCTTCGTCACAAGAACAGACTGCTTCCATCGAAGAGGCGGTAGCGTCTATTGATGAATTGCATACGATGACGAATAAGTTGATGGACACAGTGAACCGTTTCAAAGTGTAGGATATTTTTATATCAAAAAAGTAACAAGGGGCTGACCGAAAAGCTGAAATAGCTGAATGGGTCAGCCCCTTGTAGTTTTGTATTTGCTAGTTCCAGTCTGTATGCACTAGCTCTTTCAGATAGGCGCAAATGGTCAGCAGTCCCTTATCAAAATTCTCAAGATGGAAATGCTCGTTCGGCGCATGGAAGTTCTCACCTGGTAAACCGAAACCCATCAGAACGATTGGAATAGCAAGCAAACGGCCGAATCCTTCCACAATGGGAATCGAACCGCCCATTCGGGTCAGGGCAGGCTTGACTTCGTATGCTTTCTCATATGCGGTCATCGCCGCCTGAATAACTGGATGATCGTACGGCATCTGGAATGGACGACCTTTGTCCGTTCGATTTACCGTGACACGGACGCCTGGTGGTGTATGGGCATGAATATGCGCTTCTACTGCATTAAGAATGTCATCTGGTTCCTGGTTTGCGACCAGTCGGCAGGAAAGCTTGGCATGGGCTTCAGCGGGCAGGACGGTTTTAGTGCCTTCGCCCTGGAAGCCTCCGTATAATCCATTCACTTCAAGTGTCGGGCGTGCCCATGTGCGTTCCAGGAAACTGTAGCCTGCTTCCCCATACAGTTCGGATACGTTTAGCTCCTGCTTAACAGCCCCTTCATCATAATTGAGTTCCCGATACGCTTGCCGCTCCTCGGCAGTTAGCGGTACGACCTGATCATAAAACCCCTTGACCGCTACCCGTCCGTCCGCATCATGCAGAGAAGCGAGAATAGAGGAGAGAGCATGGAGCGGATTGGCGACCCCTCCACCGTAAATGCCAGAATGCAGATCGCCGTTCGCACCGTACACATCAACTTGCATTGCACATAACCCACGCAGACCGTAGCAAATCGCAGGCTTACCTCGTTCTAGCATCGGGGTGTCCGAGATGACCAGCACATCGGCGGCAAGCAGGTCTTTATTTTCCGCTACAAATGGCTCGAGTGTTGGACTGCCGACTTCTTCTTCGCCTTCGATGCAGAACTTGATGTTGACCGGAAGTTTTCCTTCTGTCTGAAGGAGTGCTTCTACCGCTTTAATATGCATAAACACCTGCCCTTTATCATCGGATGCGCCTCGCGCGTAAATTTTTTCATCCCGAATATCCGGTTCAAAAGGTGGTGTTTGCCATAGATGCAGGGGATCGACTGGCTGTACGTCGTAGTGCCCGTATACAAGTACGGTTTTATCGCTGTCTGCGTGCAGCCAGTCGGCATATACAATCGGATTGCCCGCTGTGGGCATTAGTTTCACATTTTCCAATCCTGCTTTTTTCATAGAGTCAACAAGCCACTTTGCTGCTCGATTCATGTCTTCCTTATGCTCGGAGAGTGCACTCACACTTGGGATGCGTAGAAAAGCCTTCATTTCTTCGAGGTGTTCAGATCGGCGTTCATTTAGAAATGCTTCATATTTCTCTTTCATGTTATCTAGTCTCCTTTATTCATGAAATAAGGTTTAGCATCACAATATAAATTTTTTATGGGATTTTTTGATGATTTCTCATCAATCTCTAATGTCTATCTTATTTCAAGTGATTATTATAAGAAATAAAACTTATTGTTAGCTTAAAAGGCATGATTTTTCAATAAATCTTAAAGAGAGAAAAACTCCATAATTTTCAAGGAGTGAGGGGGAAATATGAAAAAAATAGGACTAGTATTGTCTGTTCTACTTATCGTATATATGCTTTCTGCTTGTAGTACATTCGATAAGGGGGAAGTTGAAACCCAGGAAAAACATAAGCATGAGTCTACTTCCCATAACAATCCGTTTATTCCAGCCCATACGTATGAGAAGGGGGATATAGATACATCTGTTCCTGGGGTACCTGTTCTTATGTATCATCACATACTAAAGGTAAGTGAGAATAAAAAATTTCGTAAGAATCCAGCTGTAATTACACCGGAAGCTTTTGCTGTCCAAATGAAAATTCTACATGATAATGGGTACAAGACGGTTGGGCTTGATACACTTGAACAATATGTAGATAAAAAAATTAAGCTGCCCCCAAAAACAGTGGTAATTACCTTTGATGACGGTTATTTATCAAATTTTATGTACGCTTATCCGGTCCTGAAACGTTATCAGTTTAAAGCAACTATGTTCGTAATTACAGGGCCCATGCAGCAAAACCCGGAAAAGTTTAATCCAGATATGTTAAACCGCGTAAGCTGGTCTGAATTACCTAAGTACAGTGACGTGTTTATGTATGAGCCCCATGCGCATCATTTCCATCGTGTACTCGGTAGGGAAAGTTTTATGTTGGCACAGCCAGTTGCAGCAGTTAAAAATGATATCCATACTGTTCAAGAATTATTACAGGCGCATCACTTTGATACTCGTTACTTTGCGTATCCATATGGTCAGTATAACCAAAATACGATTAAAATTTTAAAAGAAGAAGGCTTCCATATGGCCTTTACAACTAGAAAAGGAAGGGTATATCCAGGCAGTCCAAAATTTGAGCTGAATCGTATCGGTGTCTTTCCGTATACAAACATTAAAGAATTTAAAAAGATCATTGGTTTAGATGGTTTGCAAAATAGCCATTCTAAGGATGAAAATCATGTTACTCTATAGTCATAAAGCGATCTATATTTTCTTTACATTCAGTGAAATCATGGAATTTACGGGCAACAAAAATCGCCATATAATAGAAAAAAGGACAAATCTGTTGGTATATTCACTGTGAGGTGAGCATCATGATTGTGAACAAAGTCATTATCGTGGAAGGCAAGACCGACAAGAAACGTCTGGAAAAAATTATTGCAGAACCAGTCGAGATTATCTGCACCAACGGCACATTAAGCAGTGATAAGCTTGAGAAGCTATACAGCGAGGCTGGGGATGGGGACGTGTATATTTTCGTAGATGAGGATGCATCCGGTCGCAAGCTGCGAGCTCAGCTCCGGCAGGAATTTCCTTCCGCACAACATTTGTATACGCGCAAAAGCTATGCGGAAATTGCACGTACGCCATATGATTACCTGGCCAAAATCTTACGCGACGCCTATATTGAGGTAGATGAGGCGGTGATTATGTAGGCGCGTATACGTAAAGGAGAAGAGTAGTAGTCGATGCTAGAACAAATTCAACAGCGTATGAGTGAGCGGGCTTTTAACCTGTTTGGATTCGCTCCATTAATGCGGGCGGCCATTATGATCCCCTTGGTTGAAAAAGATGGAAAATGGCACATCCTATTTGAAGTGCGGGCTAGTACGCTTACGCGTCAGCCCGGAGAGATTTGTTTTCCGGGAGGCAAGATTGATCCGTCTGATAAAAATGAACAAGAAGCGGCGATCCGGGAGACATGCGAAGAGCTTGGCATTCAGCCAGATGATGTGGAAGTGATCGCCGATCTTGGGGTGCTGATTCCCCCTTATTCTTCTTCTATCTATTCTTTTGTTGGGCGTATCCGGGATGAGAAACGTTTGTCACCGAACAAAGCGGAAGTTGATGAAGTGTTTTATGTACCGCTTTCGTTTTTCCTGGAGAATGAGCCGCAGGTCCATTACATTCAGTTGGCTGTGAAACCGGATGAGGATTTTCCATTTGATCTCATTCCACTTGGGAAAGAGTATAAGTGGCGGACCACTCGTTTGCCTGAATTTTTTTATCAATATGATGGAAAAATTATCTGGGGATTGACGGCGCGGATTGTGCAGGAATTTATCTCGGTTATTAAGTGAAATTGTGAAAGTACTGTGTCCAATGTGCTGGATCCCCTCCTGAAGTAAAGGCTGAAAAAGCCTTTGCTTTTTTGGTTTTATCGCACTTTTTTATCGAATTAGAGGGGTGGATAGAGCGCTTTCATCGTGGGGCCCGAAAACTATACAAAGCAAATGAAAATTGATAACATCTATATAGTGCAAACTAGATAGATGGCAGTTCACCTCAGCATTTTTAACAAATCCATCCTGGGTTAATTTGGAAGTGTGATGGTGGGAGAGAAATGATATTGGCACGAAATTGCCTTTCTTTCCGACGCATTATACTGGTATGATGAGGATGCTACGTCATGTATGTAACTATGACGTGGAGGTACAGCTATTATTTTTAAGCATAACGGGGGACTTTTGTATGGGTTATCGTTTACCTTTTGTAACAAGTGTCGCGATCTTCCTGCTGCTTATTGCTGGAGCGCTCGTCGTTGGACTTGATGCTGGATTGGCTTGTTCGGACTGGCCGCTCTGCAACGGGCATATCATTCCACCAATGGAAGGCAAGATTATTATTGAGTACACGCATCGGATGCTGTCGACAACGATCGGATTTATGGTTTTGGCCAATGTGTACATGGGATGGCGCCATCGGAAAGAGAGTCCGCGGGCCGCTAAACTGACGTTTGTTTCGCTTATTCTGTTGGGCGTGGTCGCCGTATTAGGCGGTATAAACGTGCTGCACAAACTTCCACGTGGTTTTACGGCGATGGATACGAGTGCCGCGATGTTATTGTTTGCTACGTACGTTACGATTACGGGGATTAACCTGACGCAGTATCGGAAAAAGCAAGGACAATTTGAGGAGAATCGTAATGTAATTGCCCTTCGCAAACGTGCCATGTGGGCAGCCGGTGCGATTTATTTGCAAATTGTGCTGGGCGCGTTTATCAAGCATAGTCATGCTGGGAAAGTATGGGTGACGGGCGACCCTCAGTGGTTGAGTGAGCTTATCACCACTCCAAGGGTTGCTGAAGTTTTGATGTACCTACACTTTATTGTGAGTGTAGTGGTTGCTGGTGCGATTATTAGCTTATTCTTCCATTGTATACAGAAGAAAGTGTTGAAGTTCGAGGCAGCGATGATGGCAGGCATACTTGTATTAGAGATCGTTGCTGGTTTTGCCGATGTTAGTACAAATCTGGCGCTCTGGGCTAGTATTATGCATACATCATTGTCTTCATTACTGTTTGCGTTTAGTGTATTTATTACTGTAGAGACACGCTCTGGCGGCGAACTGCTACGTTCAGAGTCTCTCGTGTCACAGCGTCGCCATTCCACGGGAAATATCGGCTAACGAGTAATTTATTGTAAGGAGGGGGATTATGGGAACTCCTATCTCAGAAATTGAAGCAGCAGAATATGAGAATACGACGGGGGCTGTACGGGGAGAACCAATGACTTTAAAAGAAACAATTCGTGAATATATCGGGGTGACAAAAGTCGGGATTACGGTCTCGAACTTAATGACACTGTTTACTGGCTTATGGCTGGCAGCGGATGGACCGCTACCGCTCTCGATCACGATTCTAGCCGCACTTGGCTCATCTTTTATCATTATGTCGGGGACGTCATTAAATAACTATCTTGACCGTGATCTGGATCGCCATATGGAGCGTACGAAAAGTCGTGCACTCGTAGAAGGACGCTTGAAACCACAAAATGTTATGCGTCTTGGATTGATTCTTGGTGTGCTCGGTTCTTTGATGCTTCTCGCCGTTAATACGCTTTGTGCAGTGCTTGGGCTTGTTGCACTGTTCTTCTATGTTGTTGTATATACGATGTGGACGAAGCGTACGACGACATTGAACACACTTGTCGGTGCAGTATCCGGCGCTATGCCGCCAGTCATGGGCTATACAGCAATTAGTGGAACACTTGATTTGACTGCCTGGATTTTATTTTTCTTCATGTTTATCTGGCAGTGTCCGCATTTCCTGGCGCTTGCTATGCGTCGGGCGAATGATTATCGCAGTGCTGGATTCCAGATGATGCCGGCTGTATACGGATTCCGTGTTACAAAAAATCATATTCTCAGTTATACGATTGCACTGGTTCCGATTTCTCTCATGCTATATGCAGTAGGAGAGGTTGGCAAAGTATATCTGGTAGCGATGAGTGTACTTGGTCTGGGCTATCTTGCATTAAACTTCTCGGGTCTGTTTGCAAAGGATGATATTAAGTTCGGTCGTCGTTCATTTACGTACTCGATTATTTATTTAATGATGTTCTGCTTGTTTATCTTCATTGACCGCTTATAAGAATAAGGGAGAGACGTCGTATGCTTTCGTCCGGGAAGCGGGAGTGGCTGACGCGGTTTACTGTCGTGTTGTTACTTGCTGTTTGTAGTCTGATCGGCTGGAAGTTATGGGGAGGAAGTGACAAGCTGCCTGTCGCAGGCCACGCCCCGAATTTTACACTGACAGATATGTATGGCCGTACGGTACCGCTACGTGAATCGGACGGCAAGGTACGTATTGTATCGTTTCACTATACGCGCTGCCCGGACATCTGCCAGGCAACGAACTTTAAGTTGCTACGTCTAGCTGAGAAGTTGCGTGAAGAGAAATCGCTTGGAGATCGTGTGCTATTAATGACTATATCATTTGATGCAAAGTATGATACGGAAGCTGTACTCAGGCAGTATACGGAACGGACCGGTATGAAGCAGGACGGCTGGTTGTTCCTACGCGGGAGTCAGGAACAAACCAAACAGGTACTCAAAGGATTTAAGGTACTGGCACAGGAACAAGATGGCGGATTGTTCATGCATTCGAATCAACTGTTCCTACTTGATGGCAGCGAGAACATTCGGGCCGTGTATCGAATGGGGAACGAGCTGGATACGGATGGGATGCTCGCAGATATTCATACGCTCGTAAAGAGTGAATAGGTAAAGGCTGCTCGAAGAAGAGCGGCCTTTTTTTCTATTTGTAACGATTTGAGGTTGCATCATTCTTGTAGGATTTGATAAGGTTAAAGGTTAGAAAGTAAAGGGGGATAACGATGAACTGGATTGAATACCAGCTCCGGTTTCCGTTCCAGACGGATGAGGAGTCAGTGATGTACAGTCTTGGAGAGATGGGGTTTGAGAATAGCTGGATTGACAGCCCGGTTGAAATTATTCAAATTCCAGATGGATATGATTATGCGGTTAAGGAAATCGATCATACAGTGATTACATATGAGTCGGTATCATGTGCGAAAGAAGAGTTGGCTAGTTATGCTGAGAAGTCGTTGGCACGTATTCGAGAAGAGTTTGTGTCATTTGGTTTGATTGAGGTCACATGGAAAGAGCCAGAATTGCAGCATGTGGATGATTGGAAGGAACACTTTGTAATTGAAGAAGTATCAGAGGAACTTGTATTGGTGCCGATCTGGTTACAGGAAGAGGCAGAGGAATATTCGCAGCATTATAAGCTGCTGATCGAGCCAGGTGGTGCATTTGGTACGGGCAAGCATGGCACAACGAAAAGCTGTCTCCGTGTGATTGAAGAGTTAGACGTGTCAAGTAAGGCGGTAGTAGATATCGGAGCTGGCTCGGGGATTCTTGGTGTATACTGCATCATGCGTGGAGCGGGGCACGTGCTGGCCATTGATATTAACCCATCCTCTCCATCAGAAATTCAGTATCTTGCGGAGTTGAATGGAGTATCTTCTCCTGAAGTATTCGTCGGAGATGGAAACTGTCTGGAAGGGGAGGGCATGTATGATATTCTGCTCATTAACATTGGGGGAGAAGAGGCGATTCGACAGGTTGCTACGTGTCGCCGTCTGCTGAAAGCGGGTGGAGTAGCTGTCGTTTCGGGTATCGTAAAATGGGCAGAAGCGGATGTTATACAGGAATACGAAGCTCATGGTTTTGTTTTGCGTGAGCGCAGGGTGGATGAGGAGTGGCTGACGCTTCGTTTTGACGCATAGAAATAAAATCCATGCAAAACATGAAAAAGCGAGCGAATAAGGGGCTCGCTTTTTCATGTTGTTCAAGAAGAAGGTGGAAAATCCTTTATAGAAATGATCTCCTCTTGTGTAGCAAAGCGGCAGCTTGGACTAAGTGGAGAACGACGTAGTCGAACTTCAAGTTGGTGAAGGATACTAGTTATGGTAGGAAATTGTTCGTTATCAATCGTAAACTGAACCCCATATTCTTGAATTCCAGTTTCACTGCTTTTTTTCCAGACAATATAACCAGGAAATTTAACTTGCTGGTTCAGAATGGTGGTCTCGAACTCAAGAATGACCTGGGGTGTAACTGGAAGTCGAACGTTAGAGGTGAAGCGAAGTCCGCCAGCACTAATATCCTCGATTAATACATTTGCGTTTCCTGTTTCCACTGCATTTTCTTTTATACGAATAATTGTTAAATCCGAGATAAGAGGATTTTTAAGTGTAAGACGGAAAAACTGTCGTTTTTCCTGATCTTTCATAACTCTCACTTCCTTGTTGTCGATGTTCTGCTTGACCATTATGATAAAGCTATGCTATGATTTTTTTGCAAATGGTTACTACATCTTACGTAGTACATTACTATATTACCATCATTATTGAAATTTTTGTGAATTTTTTATGCGAGTGTGGCGGAATTGGCAGACGCGCTAGATTCAGGTTCTAGTGGGGGCAACCCCGTGGAGGTTCAAGTCCTCTCATTCGCACCATACATTGCATATTACAGTCAAGTCGCCATTGTGCGGCTTTTTTTCGTATACACCACAAAACCTGGAAGAAAGGAGGAGTACGATGGAAGTATTTGGAGAATTTGCTGATTTGATGGAACTGGCAGATTTAATTGCGGAACGGCTAGAGAATCCGATTACAATTGAGGATATGAATCATCATGTAGTGGCTTATAGCATGCATGGTGATGCAACGGACCCGGTTCGCATTCAGACGATCATGAAACGTAGAGTTCCAGAAAGTGTACTGATCCGCTTCTGGAAAGAAGGGGTAATTCAAGCACTTATGCACAGCGATGAGCCAGTGCGAATTCCAGCAGCCCGTGATGTCGGTCTTGATAGCCGTGTTGCGGTCTCCATCCGGCGCGGAACAGAAGTATTCGGCTATATCTGGGTACAGGAAGCGAATCGTACCCTAGAGGATGGAGATTTGCTTGTGTTAAAGCAAGCAGCCCGTTTGGCATTGCCAAGGCTTCTGTATCGGAAGAGCCGATACGAAAAAAACGAAGAAAAACGGAAGCAGCTGCTCTGGCGCTTACTATCCCGCAGTGGGGAAGCGGACAATCGAACCATTGAGAAGGCAGCTCGTGAACTGGGAGTTTCGCTTTCGGGCGTATTGGAGGTACTTGTGTTCGAGGCTAGGTGCCCGGAGGCTGTCTGGGATTCCATGCAAAAAGAATTGGCGTACTTGCTTGAGCACCTTGGAGATTTTTTTGTATTCCGCGAGCTACCGCTCTGGACGTTTGATGATCGGCACCTTATTGTACTTGCAAGCATGCATGCAGATGAAGAAAAGCAAATGCACGAAGCAAGCCGTGTGTTTGTGAATGAGCTGCGGACGCGTCTGAACCGGAGATTCGGTGAGGAATACCTGGAAGTAGGGCATGGAAACCCAGTCGTACAATTCGGAGAAGTATGGCGCAGCTATCAGCAAGCGTTAGAAGTACTGCACCTTAAAAAATGTTTTCCAATGGAACTTGCTGGGGCAGCGGGCTATGGTGAACTGGGAATATATCGTTTGCTGCCACAAATAAAACGCTGGAATGAGGAACAGGGCTACCAGAATGATAAATTGGCACGGCTTGTAGCATATGATCAGCATAATCAGAGTAACTTAGTGGAAACGTTAGATGTATTTTTATGTGCAGCTGGTAAGGTAAATACAGCTGCACAGCAGCTTCATATTCATCCAAATACACTGACTTACCGATTGAGACGTATTTGTGAGGTCGGGGGCATTGACTTGCAAAATGCAAACGACAGGGCGACCTTATTTCTTGATTTGCAAGTTCGGAAGTACTGAATAGTAGAAGGCTATCTCAAGCGTCATATTCTGGCAAAGGGGATAGCCTTTTTTTGTATAAAGTAAGAGGGTTTGTGGAAATCTACAAATAAAGAGAAGCAATTTTTAGTTTTCTGATAAAGAAAAAGAACAGAAAAATCAATACAATGAATGTACATAAAGGATAGACATTTAATTCAGTCAACTATAGAGGGGGCTAAAAGATGATTATTGGAGTTCCAAAAGAAATCAAAAATAATGAAAACCGTGTAGCTATGACGCCGGCAGGTGTAGCCGCATTTGTACATGCGGGACATCAGGTCGTAATTGAGACGCAGGCAGGTGTCGGAAGCGGATTTACAGATGAACAGTACGTACAAGAAGGTGCTACAATTGTAGCGGCAGCAAAAGAAGCGTGGGCAGCTGACATGGTTATGAAAGTAAAGGAACCGATTGCAGAAGAATATACGCATTTCCGTGAAGGATTAGTATTATTCACCTACCTTCATCTAGCCCCTGAACCAGATCTGACCAAAGCACTAGTGGACAAGAAAGTAACCGCTATCGCATATGAAACCATCCAGCTTGACAATGGTGCGCTGCCGCTTTTGACACCGATGAGTGAGGTAGCAGGCCGAATGTCTGTTCAGATTGGTGCGCAATTCCTTGAGAAATCGAAAGGCGGAAAAGGTGTCCTGCTCGCTGGTGTACCAGGTGTGGAAGCTGGGCGCGTAACGGTTGTAGGCGGTGGGATCGTTGGTACAAATGCGGCCAAAATTGCACTTGGCATGGGTGCGAAAGTAACATTGCTTGACATCAATCCAGATCGCCTGCGTGAACTGGACGAACTCTTCCAAGGGCATGTTCAAACATTGATGTCGAATCGTTACAATATTGCTAAAGCGGTGAAAGAAGCAGACCTTCTAATCGGAGCTGTTCTTGTACCAGGGGCGCGTGCACCACGCCTTGTGAGTGAAGAGATGGTGAAAGAGATGGAGCCAGGATCTGTTATCGTTGATGTAGCGATCGATCAAGGTGGTTCGATTGAAACAATTGACCGCGTGACAACGCACAGTGATCCGACTTATGTAAAACACGGTGTCGTTCATTATGCAGTGGCGAACATGCCAGGAGCAGTAGCTCGTACATCAACACTGGCGCTTACAAATGTCACAATCCCATACGGTGTTCAGATTGCGACGAAAGGCTACAAAAAAGCCGCCCAGGAAAACCGGGCACTTGCTCGCGGCATTAATGTAGTGGATGGCAAAGTGACGTATAAAGCAGTTGCTGATGCGCTTGGCTACCCACATGTAGAGGTAGATACGATTTTAAATGGTGAAGTAAACGTATAGTATCATATAAAAAAGCAGACATACAAAGAAGCGTCGGGATAATCTGACGCTTTTTTCTTTTAAGGTGTGGAATAATATGTTATGTTTTTTTATAATATGATAATGGTATTTATTAGGATTTAGCTACGAAAGTCACTAGATATATAAGTTTAAAGTCCTTTGCTGAATATAAATAGTTAGTATAAAGTATATGTGATGGAATAAAAGTTTCTAATACAAATGGGTTGGAATTTGCTAAGCAAACACGAGGAGAATACAGACATATGATGGACTACATAGATAATACAGCTGTGTTTTTATGCTCACTGCTGATCTTGGGTATTTTTTATAAAAATACAAAGCGTAACGATGTTCGTTCCTTTTACTGCTGCTTTTTTGCATTCACGACATTTGTTGTGCTCTGTAATTTACGGTTTGATTTATCTATGAATGGATATTTCTGGTGTTTTTATACTGCTCAGAGTCTGTATGTTCTGCCACTCCTCCTAAAAATACAGCAGCAAAAACATCGTGTGAAAAAAGTTCGTGTGCGTGTGCCGGCCCGTAAGCATAAAGTAGAAATGGAACGGCAGTCTATTGCACAATAATAGACAAGAAACAAGGCGTCCTGTTTGGGACGCTTTTTGTTTTATCTACAACATTATAAAACAGCGAGTACGAGGGAAGTACAGAGAAGCCAGGGCAGACACAAAACGGAAAGCATGAGCGCAGCGTAGGCAGCCTGTGTTAGGGTGGAAGGATCAAGCGTTTTTTTTCTGAGGATGTTGACAGTGTTGAAGGCAAGTGCAAGCGCAGCAAAACCGGTTCCCCATTTTAATGCGATGATTACATAATAAAATCCAGTGAACGTCAGAAAAAAAGATGTGATAGAGAAAATAAGTGCGCTAAATACAAGACCGAAGCTGAGTAGGGTGCGATTGGAGAGCGTTTTTTCCTGATAATCGATGGTATTTGTCATAACAGGACCTCCTTTTTTGAGGGCATACATATGCTATACAAAATCTAGGGAAACATGGGAGAATAAAAGAATAGAGCAGGAGACAAAGGGGGATGTACAAATGAGCGGGTTAGCTCGGTTCGGACTTATAACGTTGTTCTGTACAGCGCTGCGATTCAGTCTGGGTGAACATACGATCAGCTTTTTATGGTTTTTCGTATTGTACTTTCCATTTATTAATTGGAGCGTATACTGGACGATGCTTGCGATTCGGACAGGAATCAATTGCTTAGCCCGGTATGAGAAAGTTACCCTTCCAAAGCTGCGGGCATTCTATACGTGGTATTTGAATGTGCCGGGAGCATGTGCATTCGCTGAAGTAGTTTATCAAGGCTATTTATACAATCGTTGATTCGTGGCATACAATACACTTTTTTTGGCTTGCTTACATATACTGAGGCAAATACGTGCATAGGTAAGATGATTCATTTTAACAAAACGTTAACGCTGCTTTATTATATGTATTCACATTCGTTCGTTATGATGAAAAAATGTGGAGTTGGCAAACAAAGGGAGTGTACAGTGTGAACAGAACATGTGAGAACTGCTGGTGGGTATGCCCGGATCGGAAAGCGTGTGTATTTCCGGCAGAGTTAAAGAGACTAGGAACAGAAGTAGATGCTGGGTCTGTCTGTTGGGGATGGAGACCCGTAGAGAAAGACGAAAAACATGATTATATGGATAAGTATGGAAGGGAAATTGACCGCATCGGGATTTTTCCTACTGTAAGCCTATTCTCAATGTAGGAAGACTAGTAGGAACATCGCTCAGATTTTTAGGGCTACATTAACTTTTCAACCGGGTTGACTGGTGAATCTTCTATATACAATCCTGTACAACTAGATAAAATAAGACATCACGTAGGAAAGTTGTTGCGATATAATAGCAATAATAACCTAGTAGGGTAAAGGGGAGAAAGAGGATGCGCCAAGTCAGTCTAGAAAGCGTAGAGGCAGGACAGGTACTTGCCAAAAGCATCTATACAAGTGATGGACGAACATTGTTAAATCAAGGCGTGCTGCTAACACCTGGGATGATTAACAAGTTATATCGAATTGGTGTTACCATGGTATATATTCAAGACGAGCGCTTTGATGATATCAAAATGGAAGATGTCGTATCGGAAGAAACACGCCGCGAAGCGATCTCTAATGTTGCAAATGTGCTTCAGTGTGTTCAGACTGGTAAGGATTTTGACACGCGTGCGGTTTCAAAAACGATGGGTACGATCGTAGATGAGATCTTCCAACAAAAAAATGTACTGTTGAACCTAAATGACATTCGGACACAGGACAATCATCTGTTTATTCATTCTATGAATGTATGCATTATGTCTTGTGTGATAGGAATGCAGCTCGGCTACAATACAACAAAGCTTAAGGAACTCGCCCTTGGTGCTTTGCTCCATGATGTAGGCAAAGTTGTGATGCCAGATGATCCGCTCCGTAAGACAAAAGAAGGGGACCATCATGCGTGGATTGGATTTAATGTGCTCCGTAAAAAGCATGAAGTAAGTCTGGCGACGGCGCATATCGCGCTGCAGCATCATGAGCATGTAGATGGACAAGGTGAGCCGCGTGCGATTGCAGGTGCAGATATTCATGATTATGCGAAAATCGTAGCGATAACGAATTTCTACGATAATCTGCTCTCTGAATTTTCAACAGATCAGCCGAATATGACGCCGTATGAAGCGGCAGAATTTATTATGGGACTGGCAGGTAAACGGTTTGACCATGAGATGGTCATTCAGTTTCTACGCTCAATTGCCTTGTATCCGACAGGAGCATCTGTGCTTCTGAGTACGGAAGAGGTTGGGGTTGTCGTTGGACAACACAAAGGCTTGCCATCCCGTCCAATCGTGCGTGTTTTTAAAGAGAGTAGGCGCGGGGGGAAATATGATTACGATGATACAGAAGTAAGAGAAGTAGATCTGGGTCAGGAGACAACGGTTTTTATCGAGTCTATCTTAAAATAATCGCGACCTGTGACATGGGAGAAAATACGAGAACGATTACAAGGTTGGGACAGGCGAATGCCTTTTCCATTTTCTAATCGCTCTTTTGTTTTCTTCTGGATTTTTTTACAAGAAAGGAGAGCAACATGATCATTGATCTTCAGGGCGTAACGTGGAAGCGAGAACAAAAAAATATTCTAAATAATGTGACATGGAAAGTGAATCCGGGTGAGCACTGGGCTGTCATGGGGCTCAATGGGTCTGGAAAAACATCGCTGCTCAATATTATTAACGGATATATGTGGCCATCCAAAGGAAGTGTCAGTGTGCTGGGGAAAAAATTTGGCACGTATGATTTGCGAAAGTTGCGCCATTCCATCGGCTGGGTCAGTACATCCATGCAGGAGAAGCTGTATAGGACGGAAACGGTCGAACATATCGTACTGAGTGGAATTGATGCCTCTATGGGGCTTCTGTATGAGAAGCCCGGGGCAGAAGCGTACGACCGAGCGCATGTATTGCTTGAAGAGCTTGGATGTGCTGCGATGGCGCAGCGACCGTATGAGACACTTTCACAGGGAGAGAAACAGCGGGTGCTCATTGCGCGGGCGCTGATGGCTCAACCGAAACTGCTCATTCTTGATGAACCGGCTACCGGGCTTGATGTATTCGCCAGGGAGCAGTTGCTGCAGACGGTGGAGCGCATGGGTCAGCGTACGGATGGGCCGACTTTGATCTATGTAACACATCATCCAGAAGAAATTATGCCTATATTCAGTCACGTATTGCTGCTGAAAAAGGGGGAAGTATTCCGAGCTGGGCAGACAGCGGATATTCTGACGTCTGAGACAATGTCGGAATTTTTTGATACATCAGTTGAGATTGCATGGCGCGGTGGTCGGCCGTGGCTTACGATTTGCCAGAAGGAGAGAGAGTAATGAATGAGAGAATGATAGAAGAATTGCGGGAGTTGCTGTCGTCGGAACAAGTTAGTGTGAACCCAACTGTGCTTGAACAGCATGCAAAAGATGAATCCCATCACCCTGCCCATCTACCGGATGTAGTGATATTTCCGGCCTGTACGGAAGATGTAAGTCGGGTGCTGGCATGGGCGAATGAGAATCGTGTACCGGTTGTACCGTTCGGGGTAGGGTCCGGGCTGGAAGGACAAGCGATTCCGTATCAGGGTGGCATCTCGCTTGACTTTCAGCAGATGAATCGCATTCTTGAGATTTGTGCAGAAGATATGCTGGTGCGAGTGCAGCCGGGCGTAACTCGAATGCAGCTTAATCGAGAGTTAAAGAAATACGGCTTGTTTTTCTCGGTTGATCCAGGGGCAGATGCAACGCTTGGAGGAATGGCGGCTACGAATGCGAGCGGCACCACATCGGTGCGTTACGGTATTATGCGTGATCAAGTGCGGGACCTGGAAGTTGTGTTAGCAGACGGTCGTGTAATCCGAACGGGCGGCAAGTCGACCAAGTCATCATCAGGGTATCATCTGACCGGTCTGTTTGTTGGCTCGGAAGGCACGTTCGGTGTGTTTACAGAGCTAACCTTGCGTTTGTACGGCATTCCAGAAGCCACGATGTCAGCGCGTGCGAGTTTTCCTGCGATCGATGATGCGGTCAATACGGCGTATGCAATCATGGCGTCTGGTATTCCAGTAGCTCGTCTGGAACTTGTAGATGCACGTTCCATTCGACAGGTCAATGCATATAAAGGCACCGCGTATCCTGAATCTGCCACATTGTTCCTTGAATTTCACGGCAATGAAGCCGGTCTTAACCAGGATGTAGCGTTTGCCCGTGAATTGGCAGATGAGCAGCATTGTACCGCTTTTGTATTTGAGTCGGAATCACTTGGACAGGCAGCGCTGTGGGAAGCGCGTCATCATATGGCATATGCGTTCATGCATGGCTATCCAGGGCGCGGCATGCTCACAACAGACGTATGTGTCCCGTTGTCTGAATTGACAGGTGCCATCGCCTTTGCAGAAGAACAGCTCGCTTCTACGGGTATGATCGGCGCGATTGTTGGACATGTAGGAGACGGAAATTTTCATACATTATTGATGATCGATAAATCAAATCTGCAGGAAGTCGAACAAGCTGAGAATGTGAATGGCTGCATTGTAGACTACGCGCTTGCACGTGGTGGTACATGTACAGGTGAGCACGGAGTTGGTATTGGAAAAATAAAGTATCAAGAAAAAGAGCATGGTGCCGCATTAGGTGTAATGAGGAGTATGAAGGAAATGTTTGATCCGCAAAATATTCTGAATCCAGGAAAAATTTTGCCCCTTTAAATCATGAAAGAGTGTGCGTATAATTACTTATCAGAAAAATAAAATAATACATACAAAGGGGAAGTTCTACTATGATGAGAGCAAAAAAATCACTTGTCAGTATGCTGTTGATGCTTATGCTCGTGTTTCTTGCTGCCTGTGGTGGTGGGGACAAGCAGGTATCTGGAGAGAAGAAGACAGATGCGAACAAAAAGCCTGTGAACATTGGGATTACCCAAATTATTGAACATCCAGCTCTTGATGCTACGCGCGAAGGCTTCATTCAGGCCTTAAAAGAAAATGGATATGCGGATGCTAACATTGATTATCAATCTGCACAGGGGGATCAAAGTACAGTAGCATCAATCGCTCAAAAGTTCGCAGCCGATAAGAAGGATGCGATCCTAGCAATTTCTACACCGAGTGCGCAATCGATGATAAAAGCGACAAAAGGAACGGATATTCCGGTATTCTTCGGGGCGATTACCGATCCGATTTCAGCTAAGTTGGTAGATAACAAAGATAAGCCGGGACACAATGTCACAGGTGCTTCTGACACACATCCAGAAGCAATCGGTAAGATGTTCGAATTAATTAAGGGATTATATCCGAATACGAAAACTGTAGGTGTGATTTATAACTCTGGGGAAGCAAATTCTGTTGTGAATGTGAAGAAAGCTAAAGAGTCCATGAACGGAATGGGCATGAAGACAATAGAAGCAAATGCTAGCAACACATCTGAAGTGAAGCAGGCAGTGGATTCTCTTGTTGGTAAGGTTGATGTGATTTATGTACCGAAAGATAACACAGCAGTAGCTGCGATCAAAACGATTGTACAAGTAAGTGAGAAAAATAAAATTCCGTTGTTTGTTGGTGAAACAGATTCCGTTCGTGCAGGTGGATTTGCTGGCTTCGGTATCGACTATAAAGACCACGGCTACCAGTTAGGCTTAATGGCGATTAAAGTTCTGAAAGGCGAAGCAAAACCTGGTGATATGCCGGTTGAGTACCCGAAAGAGTTGAAGCTTGTTGTTAATAAAGAAGCGGCAGCGAACGAAGGAATCGATCTAGCGAAATTTAAACCAATTCTTGATAAATACAACGCAACGTATGTAGAAAAAACAGAAAAGAAATAAGTAGATAAAAAGAGGACGGGTACCATAACTCGTTCTCTTTTTTTGAATAAAAGTTAAATTTTTGAAACAAAAAGGCGTTGTAGAGCGTAAAAGAAGTAGCGAGGAGAAGAGGAGGAGCTTTATGATCACGCTGTATATGGGATGTCTGATAGCGGGGGTCCTGCTTGCGGTTGTCATGCTTTTGTTTGGGGACTGGCTGGGTGGAGTCGCGCACAGTTTGCATGTTATACAGCCCACTTCGTTGATTGTTGGACTGACCGTATTTGGCGGCGCTGGTGTGATGTTGCTTCGCTATACGGAGTTGGCAGACGGAGCTGTATGTATAGCTTCTATTATCTCCGCTATTTTTTCAGCATTTTTCATGTATTTTTTGTATGTGCGACCGATGCGGAACGCAGAGAATTCGACTGGATTCTCGATCCAGGACTTGAATGGGCGTGTCGGAGAGGTTTTGACTTCTATTCCTGCTCATGGTTATGGGGAAGTTCTGGTTCGTTTTGGTGCAGGGAATGTCGCACATACGGCAGCCGGATTGAATGGGGAAGCCATTGGGGAAGGGGCGCGCGTGTTAGTAATCGAAGCAAGAGAAGGAACATTGTATGTAATCCACTATGATGACATCTAAGGGGGAGAAGCTATGCCAGAGTTTTTGGTAATACCCGCAATTATTGTTGTTGTGATTCTTCTGGTTGGTCTTGCATTTTGGGCACGGTACAAGACGGTAAGCCCGGATGAAGGGATGATTGTTACCGGTTCATTTCTTGGCAGTAAGAATGTTATGACTGATGAATCGGGGCGCAGCATTAAGATTGTACGTGGTGGGGGAGCATTTATTCTGCCGATTTTTCAGCAAGCTGAGTTTATTTCCCTGTTGTCGCATAAGCTCGATATTTCAACGCCGGAAGTATATACGGAGCAGGGGGTTCCAGTGATGGCTGATGGGGTAGCCATTATCAAAATTGGCGGTTCAATTGAGGATATCTCCACAGCAGCGGAACAGTTCCTTGGTAAACCGATCGAGGCATTAAAAGGGGAAGCGCAGGAGGTTCTCGAGGGGCATCTGCGGTCTATCTTAGGTTCGATGACCGTGGAAGAAGTATACCGCAATCGTGATCGCTTCGCCCAGGAAGTACAGGGAGTGGCGGCGAAAGATTTGCGTAAGATGGGTCTGCAAATTGTTTCCTTCACAATTAAAGATGTACGAGATAAACACGGCTATCTCGATGCGCTTGGTAAACCGCGAATTGCGGCAGTCAAGCGGGATGCGGATATTGCAGAAGCTGAAGCGGTGCGGGATTCACGGATCAAAAAAGCATTAGCTGAAGAAGAGGGACAAAAGGCAGAGCTTCTGCGGGATACGAATATCGCTGAAGCTGAGAAGGCCAAGGAACTGAAAGTAGCGGCATTCAAGCGCGAACAGGATACGGCACGCGCCGAAGCTGATCAAGCGTATTCCATTCAGGAGGCACGTGCGAAGCAGCAGGTTGTAGAAGAACAGATGCAGGTGGAGATCGTGCGTAAAGAGCGGGAAATTGACCTGGAGGAAAAAGAGATTGTCCGCCGGGAAAAGCAGTACGATTCAGAAGTGAAGAAAAAAGCGGATGCAGACCGATATGCAGTCGAACAAGCGGCAGAAGCAGAAAAAGCCAAGCAGATGCGGGAAGCTGATGCGCATAAGTATCGGATTGAAGCGGAGGCAGCGGCGCTTGCTGAGCAGAAGCGATTAGAAGGGCAGGCGTTAGCCGATGCGGAACGAGCGCGTGGGACGGCAGAAGCAGAAGTTATTCGGTTACGTGGTCTGGCGGAAGCGGAAGCGAAAGAAAAGCTTGCCGAAGCATTCCAGAAGTTTGGCGAAGCGGCTGTACTTGATATTATTGTGAAGATGTTGCCTGAATTAGCCGGTAAAGTAGCAGAGCCAATGAAAGGAATCGACAAGCTGACGGTAGTCGATACCGGGAACGGGGCCGGGGCGACACGGGTGAGTAATTATGTAACGTCTCTTATGGCGACAGCGCCGCAGATGGTCAAAGACGTATCGGGACTGGATCTGGGCGAGTTGATTCAGAATTTAACACGCAAAGTCCCTGTTCAGAGTGAATCAAGCGAGCTTCCAAAACCATCGGATTCATTGAATGAAGGGTAAAAATATAAAAGCGATGCACACTATCAGCGTGTACATCGCTTTTTTTGCATAGAAAAGGGTATTTTGCTGATATAATGAAAGACACGGGATATATGACTGGATAGAGAGACGAAGGAGCAAAATGATGAAACAAAAATCAACAACGAGCATGCAGGATTTTCTGGCGAAAGCACAGAGCAGAGGGATTAAAGTACAAATTAGTTCGGATGATGCGGATAAGCTGTTTACAGCGGCGCAGACAGAAAAGCGCCCTCTTCGCCGCGATAAGCCGCGTGCTGTGAAGTTGTTTACCCACAATGATACGGATGGCGTAAGCTGTGGCATTCTGGCCCGGATGGCGTTTGGCGATACGGTGCATATCGACTATTCCAATTACGATGATATTAACAACAAAGTCTCTCGTTTTTTGGATTTTCATCTGAGCAAGTATGATCTTGTTTTTATTACCGATATTTCGGTGAATGAAGAAGTCGCTGATGTTATTGAGAAAATGAGTGCATACGCCCGGGAGAAAGTTATGCTGTTGGATCATCATCAGACCGCAGAGGGACTGAATCAATATGAGTGGGCCCAGGTTACCGTAGAGCAGAACGGGGTGCGCGAAAGTGGCACTACGCTTTTCTACCGGCATTTGATTACAGAAGGCTGGCTGGCAGATAGCCCGGAGCTTGCCCGCTATGTTGAGATGGTACGTCAGTATGATACATGGGACTGGAAAGAAAATAACAACCTGCATGCTAAACAGCTGAATGATCTGTTTTATATTCTGGGGCGAGATCGTTTTGTCGCTCGATTCACAGCAGATTGCTCCCCGGATTTTACAGATTCTGAACAAATGTTGCTCGAGATCGAGCAGGAAAAAATCGAGAAGTACATCAAAGGGAAATCAAAAGATGTGCAGATTCGGGATGTGAACGGCTATACTGCGGGTGTCGTATTTGCGGAGCAGTACATTTCTGAGCTGGGTAATGCGCTGGCAGAAGCGAACCCGGAAGTCGATTTTGTAGCGATCATTAATATGTCGCGTGTGATTAGCTATCGAACCGTTAAAGATGAGATCAACGTTGGTGATATTGCTGCCTTTTTCGGTGGCGGTGGTCATGCAAAAGCAGCGGGTAGCCCCGTGTCGAAAGAAATGAAGCAGGCTGCTGCCAGCCTGCTATTTGAACAGATACAATCCCAAAAATAATCGTATGGTCTGCAATAGAAAATCCCGGCTGCTATATAGGCAAAGCCGGGATTTTTTCTGTGTATGCACTTAGTCTGGGAGTTTCATCACACGTACTTGCACTTCTTTACGTCCCCAGGCATTCGCATCTTCTTCTGTCGCGAAGACGAGATCAATCGCATTGCCTTTAATCGCACCGCCCGTATCTTCAGCACGACATGTACCATAACCCTCTACCCACAGAACGGTGCCAAGCGGGATGTAATCCGGGTCAACGGCTACGATACCAGGGCGAATTTTCGTTCCAAGTTTTGTTTTGCCCGGTCCGGTGTAGCCAGATGCATTGGCTGTAAATACCATACCTTCACGAGCTTGGCGCATTTCGCTGCGAGACGTATTCTTTTTCTTCTGAGAGAGCGCTCGTTCTTTTGCTTTCTTAGATTGGGCGATGGTGATAACGTCAGACGGTGTACCATAAGCTAGACCAGGTGAAACTAATTCTTTTGCTGAGGCTTCTCCGTTTTGCAGCGGTGTCAGAAGAAATGATGTTTCGCTCTGGGGCTGCAAGTTGGCAGAAAGACTTTTTTCGGTAGATTGAGGAGCTTCAGCAAGAGAATTAACCAGATGGATAAGCAAGAACAACGTGATGACAGGGATTCCGATACGTAAAGACCACCTATTTGCCTTATGACTATTGGGTTTCCTAAATATGGACAGCGACATGTTTTTTATTTTTTGCATGCAAGCCTCCTCTTGTAAATAGTAATGTTTTCTTATTTGGTTGATTATATCACATAACGTGAAATTTGTCACATTTTTTCAGAAAATTTTAATTAATGATGAAGAATGGTAGGGAAAGCTACAGGTGCATGCGGATGACTCAGCTAAATAAATTTGGTTGTACAGAAGCGGATTTGCTATAATGAGTGAACGAAGCAGACTTGCTTCCGAATTATGCAAATAAGGAAGTTGATATAGATGAATAAAGCACCAGAAAATACAAGAGTCGTAGTAGGAATGTCTGGCGGCGTGGATTCTTCGGTCGCGGCCCTTTTGCTCAAACAGCAGGGATACGATGTGATCGGCATCTTTATGAAAAACTGGGATGACACGGATGAGTTCGGCCACTGCACAGCCGAAGAAGATTACGAAGATGTGCGCCGGGTATGCGGTCAGATTGGGATTCCATACTATACAGTGAATTTCGAGAAAGAATATTGGGATAAGGTATTCACGTATTTCCTGGATGAATACAAAAAAGGGCGGACGCCAAATCCAGACGTGATGTGCAATAAGGAAATTAAGTTCAAAGCCTTCCTTGAGCGTGCACTTGATCTGGGTGCTGATTATCTGGCTACGGGTCATTATGCGCAGGTGGATTTCCATGACGGTGAGTACCGCATGCTGCGTGGTGCGGATGCGCGTAAGGATCAGACGTATTTCCTTAATCAGCTCGGTCAGGAACAGTTATCGAAGACGATGTTCCCATTGGGCCATCTGCCGAAAACAGAAGTACGTGCCATTGCTGAAAAAGCTGGACTAGCGACGGCGAAGAAGAAAGACAGCACAGGTATTTGCTTCATTGGGGAGCGTAATTTCAAAGAATTCTTAAGCTCGTATCTTCCAGCAAATCCAGGTGAGATTCGCAGTGTCAACGGTGAAGTCAAAGGCCGACATGATGGGCTTATGTACTACACACTTGGTCAGCGTCAAGGGCTTGGAATTGGTGGTGGCGGCACTGGAACAGGGGAACCGTGGTTTGTTGTCGGCAAAGACCTCGCGCAAAATGTTTTATACGTAGCGCAAGGTGACCATGATCGCCTGTATACAGACTGGCTGGAAGCAAGCGACTTGCATTGGGTAAGCGACCGGGCGAAGCCTGCTACATTCCGCTGTACAGCGAAATTCCGCTATCGCCAGCCGGATCAGGGGGTAACCGTACATGTGGAAGAGGGGAATCGCTGCCGGGTCGTGTTCGATGAACCACAGCGTGCGATTACACCAGGACAAGCGGTTGTGTTCTATGATGGAGAAGTATGTCTTGGCGGTGCCACGATTGATCGAACGGAGAAAAATCAAGCGTAACATCAACTTTATGAAAAAAGCTGTACGCCTGCCTTCTGGCAGATGTACAGCTTTTTTTCTGTGAAGATTAGGAAGGGGATGGAATTGATTCAGGCGGTTCCTGAACCAGATTGCGGAGCACCATCTGGAGAATTCCACCGTTTCGGTAATAATCAATCTCGACATCGGTATCAAGTCGAACGATACAAACGAAAGAGAAAGTTGAACCATCCGGTCGTGTCGCTTGAACAGTAACGTTCTGACGCGGCTGTACATTATCTCCGAAATCAACAATTGAAAAAGTTTCATTTCCTTGGATGCCAACGCTTTCTGCATTTTCACCTTCCTGGAATTGAAGCGGAAGTACACCCATACCGACCAGATTGCTGCGATGAATTCGCTCGTAGCTTTCAGCGATGACGGCCTTAACTCCAAGTAACAGCGTTCCTTTGGCTGCCCAGTCACGAGAGCTTCCGGTTCCATATTCTTTACCAGCGATAATCATGAGCGGTGTGTCGGATTCCTGATATTTCATGGCCGCATCATAAATGGATATGACTTCTCCAGTTGGTAAGTATGTCGTGACACCTCCTTCTGTTCCAGGAGCAAGCAGGTTACGGATCCGGATGTTAGCGAATGTGCCGCGCATCATGACCTCGTGATTTCCTCGACGTGAGCCGAAGGAGTTAAAGTCGCGTATCTCGACGCCTTTAGATTGCAAATACAGACCTGCTGGACCGTCTGGCTTAATCGCACCCGCCGGGGAGATGTGATCAGTTGTAACGGAATTGCCGAGTAAGGCGAGCAATTTGGCATTCTGAATCGGTTTGATCGGATGAACATCGAGCGAGAAGTCCGTAAAGAAAGGTGGCGACTGAATATATGTGGATTGCTCATCCCACGTATAAATTTGCTCTTTTGGAATCTCGATTTCATTCCAGCGTTTGTTAAAGGCATGGACATTGTTATATTTTTCACGATACATTTCCGGTGTAATAACAGAATCAATCACAGCCTGGACTTCGGCAGGCGATGGCCAAATATCTTTCAGATAAACCGGGTTATTGTTGTCATCATGTCCGATAGGGTCGTTGAACAGGTCAATATCCATTGTTCCGGCAAGCGCATACGCAACCACAAGCAGAGGGGAAGCCAGATAGTTAGCTTTGACAAGTGGGTGAATACGACCCTCAAAGTTACGGTTTCCGCTTAACACAGCCGCTACAGTCAAATCATTTTCTTGAATGGAACGAGACACTTCCGGGGTGAGCGGGCCGCTGTTACCGATACATGTTGTACAGCCGTAGCCAACGGTTTGAAATCCAAGCTGGTCCAAATATTGTGTCAGCTTAGCATCATCAAGATACTGCGTAACGACACGGGAGCCAGGGGCAAGGCTGGATTTTACATTCGGATTGCGGCGAAGCCCTTTCTCGACAGCTTTTTTGGCGAGGAGTCCCGCGCCGAGCATAACAGATGGATTGGATGTATTCGTACAGCTTGTAATCGCTGCGATGACAACGGAGCCATTATGTAATGAGGCCGTGTTACCATCTGGATACGTAACCGTTACTTCCTGATTGATTTTTTCATCTGACAGGCCGAAGCCGCCTTCTTTGATTGGTTTGCGAATCGTTTTCTCAAAGTCTTCCTTCATGTGCGTCAGTTCAATCCGATCCTGCGGGCGCTTCGGTCCGGCAAGTGATGGTACGACAGAAGATAGATCAAGTGTGAGCACTTCTGAGTACGTTAGTGATGTCGTATCATCTCGGAACATGCCTTGTGTTTTTGCATATTCTTCTACAAGCTTGATGTGCTCTTCAGAGCGTCCGGTTGTGCGTAAATAGCGCAGTGTCTGCTCGTCAATTGGGAAGAAGCCGACGGTAGCTCCATATTCTGGTGCCATATTGGCAACAGTTGCTCGGTCTTCAAGCGGCATAGTGGACAGTCCTGATCCGAAGAACTCCACGAACTTTCCAACCACACCTTTTTTACGCAAAATATTCGTAACCGTAAGTGCAAGGTCGGTCGCAGTTGATCCTTCCGGGAGTTCGCCAGTTAACTCGAAGCCGACGACGCGCGGAAGCAGAAAATACATAGGTTGACCAAGCATAGCTGCCTCTGCTTCGATCCCCCCAACACCCCAGCCAAGTACGCCAAGTCCGTTTGCCATTGTTGTATGGGAATCCGTACCGACAAGTGAATCAGGAAATACAGTCATGCCTTCTCCCATTTTTCGTTCGGTTACAACGGATGCGAGATACTCGATGTTAACCTGATGCACGATGCCGACAGCTGGCGGGACTGCGCGGAAGTTCGAGAACGCTTGAGTTGCCCAGCGCAGGAACTCATAGCGTTCCAGATTGCGCTCGAACTCGCGCTCCATATTGTGGCTGAGCGCTGTTTCCGAACCGGCCTCATCGACCTGTACAGAGTGATCAATGACAAGATCAACAGGAATGAGCGGATTGATTTTTTCAGCGGGTATGCCGAGTTTAGCTACTGCCTGACGCATCGCAGCAAGATCGACGACAGCCGGAACACCTGTGAAATCTTGCAGAATTACGCGGGCAGGCAGAAACGGAACTTCATGCATGTCTTCCCGTGCGGGATTTGGATTCCAGGATGCAACTCGTTTTACATGTTCCTCTGTAATCGCCCGCCCATCCATATTACGCAGGACGGCTTCAAGTAAAATTTTGATTGAAACAGGCAGGTGGGCGATTGGCCCAAGGCCGTTTTCTTCGAGTGCTTGTAGACGATAATACGTCTGCCCACTCGGAAGCTGTGCACGGCATATATCACGTAAAGATTGTTTATTGATCATACAAGTACCTCCGTGTATCCAGATTTGTGCTGTTTTAGTATGTACGGTTTTATACGAACTATAAGTGTGGAAAAGGAAGGATGTATGAAGTATTCTTGCTTACTTCATGCTAAGTAATGTACTTCTTACACTTCACGATTTCAAAGGAGGACATGTTTTATGACGCATACCCAATATGATCCGAATGAGCGCGAACATATGGCGTTTATTGAGGATGTGTCAGAAGGAATGGACCGCATGATGGATGAAGGGGGCGGTGTGGTAGATGAAGTGATCGCATACGAAACCCCGACTATGCGTAATGATCTGGTTGAGAATGCGGCTGATTACCAGCAAACAGAGTAGCATACGTAGGAGAGAAAAAGTGCCATCCTGATCCAGATACGGATGGCACTTCTTTTTGACGAATAAAAAAGCTGATGTATAATGAAATTGTATAGAAAGGAGAATGTCTCATGAATGTAGCTGTACTAAGTACGTTTGTAGTACTTTTCATGGCTGTAACGGTTTTTTTTATACGAATGCGTGCGGCCAAAAAGCCAGTTTCGGTTAAAAAGATTGTGCTCCCACCCTTTTTTATGAGTACGGGATTTACGATGTTTCTTTATCCGCCTACGCATGTACCGGTCTCGTATGCGGTTGCTGCATTTGTCTTTGGAATGGTGCTGTCGTATCCGTTGATTGTAACATCACGTTTTGAAGTAGTTGGCGATCATATATACATGAAGCGCTCGAAAGCCTTTGTATTTATTTTGCTTGGTCTGATTGCAATTCGGACGACTTTGAAATCGTACATTGGCATGTATATCAACCCAATGGAAACAGCCGGGATCTTCTTTATCCTTGCATTCGGGATGATTGTGACATGGCGAATTGCGATGTACTTTACGTATATGCGTTTTCAGCGTGACCTAAAAAATGACTATAATCTTACGATGGATCCAGGCCGCTAGTGAGCGGCTTTTTGTATGTTTAAAATATATTGTCTGTGAATATTGACAAAAGACTGAAAAGTTATTATTATGATTTCATTCGAGTAACATCAGATGATCTGATTACACAGGAAGGTGACGTTTACGTGAAAACGGTACCAATGATACGGACGCGAAAAACATATGAAGAGGTAACCGAGTATTTACGTGAGCTAATTGTGTCAGGGGGATATATGCCTGGTGAGCAATTACCTTCATTACGCGAACTTAAGGACATGCTTGGTGTGAGCCAATCAACCATTCGGGAAGCATTAAGTTCACTCAAAACGATGGGTCTGATCATAATCAAGCAGGGAGAAGGTACATTTGTGACGCAGTATAACCCGGAAGAACTGCTGTCGGCATTTGAAGCGATTCGTCCGGTTACTCGACAGGATATCATTTCTCTTCTTGAAGTTCGTAAAATCATTGAAAGTGGAACGGCCAAACTGGCTGCTGAACGTAGAACAGACGGTGAATTACTGGAAATAGAGAAAGCGCTTTCTTGTATGAAGCAGGCACTTGAGAATGGTGAACTTGGACATGAGGCTGATTGGAAGTTTCATTACGCAGTAGCCCGTGCTTCTCATAACCATGTGCTTGAATCTGTCATGCTGTCCATTTCAGAAACAATGGAGACAGCCCTGCGTACGAGTCGAATGAAACTGTATACGCGCCGTGGAAATCCGGAAGCACTGTACCAGGAGCATGTAGGTATCTATGAGGCCATTCGTGCGCAAAACGTAAACAAGGCAGAAGAGGCCATGTTGTATCATCTAGTAGGAGTGGAGAAAAAGATGCTGTCTTAGCATTTTTTTATCACATAACATCGGATGACCTGACTTCAGATGACCTAAAAATATAAAAGAGGGTATACGCCGCAAGGCTTGCCATATAAAAAACAGTTACAGAGAAAAAAGAGGTGGATATCATGCAAACGTGGACACAAATATACAGTCCGCTAGGAAGCCTAGGGTTGTCAGCTGTTGTTGCACTTATTCCAATTGTTTTCTTCTTCCTGGCACTTACTGTGTTTCGAATGAAGGGACATACTGCAGGCTTGATTACAGTTCTGCTGTCGCTTGTGATTGCCATACTTGTATACAAAATGCCAGTCTCGATGGCACTTGCAGCTACAGGGTATGGATTTATGTATGGGTTATGGCCGATTGCCTGGATCATTGTAACCGCTGTCTTTTTGTATAAAATCACAGTGAAAACCGGGCAATTCGAAATCATTCGTTCGTCTGTAGTATCGATTACGGAAGATCAGCGTCTCCAAATGCTGCTTGTTGGCTTTGCGTTTGGTGCGTTTCTCGAAGGGGCAGCTGGCTTTGGTGCACCAGTAGCCATTACAGCGGCACTGCTCGTTGGCCTTGGATTTAATCCGCTGTATGCGGCAGGTTTGTGTTTGATTGCCAACACAGCGCCGGTAGCATTCGGGGCGATGGGAGTTCCGATTATAACCGCTGGACAGGTTACTGGAATTGAGGCACTTCATATTGGACAGATGGCGGGCCGCCAATTGCCGCTGCTTTCGTTGTTCGTACCGTTCTGGCTTATCATAATTATGGATGGGATTCGCGGTGTGCGTGAGACATGGCCGGCTATTTTAGTGGCAGGTGGATCATTTGCGATTACACAGTATTTTACAGCTAATTTCATCGGACCGGAGTTGCCGGATATTACATCTGCGCTCGTCAGCCTGATTGCGTTAGCTGGATTCCTTAAAGTATGGAAACCAAAGCGAATCTTCCGTTTTGAAAACGGTGGCTCTGCAAGTGTAGAGAAAGTAAACACGGAAGTAAAATATACGGGTGGACAGATTTTTAAAGCGTGGTCTCCGTTTATTATTCTGACCTTGATGGTAACGATTTGGAGTTTACAGCCGTTTAAAGATTTGTTCGGGAAGACAGGCCCATTAAAAGCGCTCGTCTTTAAAATTCCGGTGCCGTATCTTGATAAGCTTGTCATTAAAGCACAGCCAATTGTAACGAAGCCAACGCCGTATGATGCGGTGTTTAAGTTCGATATTTTATCGGCAACCGGTACAGCGATTTTACTAGCTGCGATTATTACGATGGTTGTTTTGAAGCTTAAGCCGAGTGAAGGAGTCAAATTGTTTGGCGAGACGTTAGCAGAATTGAAAAAGCCAATTCTGTCAATCGGCCTGGTGCTTGCGTTTGCGATGATAGCCAACTATTCGGGTCTATCTTCTACACTGGCACTTGTACTGGCAGGGGCAGGCGGATTGTTCCCGTTCTTCTCGCCATTCCTTGGCTGGCTGGGGGTATTCCTCACCGGTTCCGATACGTCAAGCAATGCGCTGTTCTGTAACTTGCAGAGTGTAACGGCGCAGCAAATTGGTGTAAAAGAGACGCTGCTTGTAGCGGCAAATACAACAGGTGGAGTTACCGGTAAGATGATTTCGCCGCAGTCGATTGCGGTAGCCTGTGCGGCGGTAGGGCTGGTTGGTAAAGAGTCTGATCTGTTCCGCTTCACGCTAAAGCACAGCTTGTTCTTTGCCACGATCGTTGGGGTGATCACATACATCCAGGCATATATGCTGCCATGGATGATTCCGTAAGATAGAGAAATACGGGAAGAGATATTGAAAGAAAAAGTAGATGGGAGAGGTCGCTGGGAAGTCTGATGGCGGTTCTCCCTCTTGTTGTTTAGATGAATGGAGGAATCAATCATGAAAGTGTCGATTTTTATTACGTGCCTGTCAGACGCAATTTATCCGCGTGTAGGCGAAGCGATGGCACGTTTATTGGCAAGACAAGGTGTAAAGTTGCATTTTCCTGAGACGCAGACGTGCTGTGGACAGCCAGCGTTTAACAGCGGCTATTGGGACGAAGCGCGGGCGAGCGCGAAAACATTGCTGGATGCATTTGAAGACAGTGATTTTGTTGTTTCGCCATCCGGGTCTTGTACGGGGATGATTCATCATTATTACCCGCAGTTGTTTAAAGATGATCCAGTTATGCTGAAGCGTGCGGAAGCCTTTGTCGAGAAGACGTATGAGTTCTCTCAGTTTCTCGTTGGCGTACTTGGTGTAACAGATATCGGGGCATATTTTCCGCATAAAGTAACGTATCATCCATCCTGCCACGGCAGTCGTCTGCTTGGCATTAAAGAGGAGCCGCGTACGCTGCTTGAAAACGTCAAAGGAATGGAGTTCGTTCCGCTACCGTTTGCCGAAGATTGCTGTGGTTTCGGAGGGACATTCGCAATCAAAATGTCGGAGATTTCCGGTGCGATGGTCGAAGAGAAAGCTAATCATGTACTGGAAACGGATGCTGAGGTGTTGGTTGGCATGGATATGGGCTGTCTGATGAATATTTCAGGTCGTCTAAGTCGGGAAGGGAAGCCGATACGAGTGATGCATATCGCAGAATTGCTGTACGAAGGGGTGAAACAACAGTCATGAGTTCATTAGATCCAAAGTTAAAACTAAAAGAACGTGCTCACGTATCCTTAAATGACGAGTTCCTTCGTAATGCAGTTAAATATACGACAGAAAAGCTGCGCTCTGGTAAGAAGCTTGCGTCAGAAGAACTGGGCAACTGGGAAGAGTGGCGAGAACGTGCCCGTCAGATTCGCCTGCACACGATTGCGAATCTTGATTATTATCTTGGGCAATTTGTGCAAAATGCACGCGAGGCGGGGATACACGTTCACTTCGCCCACACGGCTCAGGATGCGGTAGACATTACGATGCAGATTGCCAAAGAGAAGCAAGCGCGTTCGGTCGTGAAATCCAAGTCCATGGTATCGGAGGAGCTTCATATTAATCACCGCCTCGAAGAGATCGGGGTTGAAGCGATTGAGACGGATCTTGGTGAATATATCATTCAACTCGCGGGTGAAACGCCGTCTCATATCATCATTCCGGCCATTCACAAAAACAAACAACAAGTAGCCGACCTGTTTTCAGAGGAGGCGGGCGAAACGCTTCCAGCCGATACACCGGTGCTGGCTGGTTTTGCGCGGGCGAAACTGCGAGAGAAGTTTCTTGAAGCGGATATCGGCATGACTGGCTGTAACTTTGCGATTGCGGAAACGGGCTCGATCTCATTGTTTTCAAATGAAGGAAACGCTCGGATGGTAAGTACGGTGCCGAAGACGCAGATTACGTATATGGGAATGGAGCGCATCATTCCATCGCTTGACGATCTGGAAGTGATGGCGACGATGCTGCCGCGTTCGGCAACGGGTCAGAAGCTGACTGTTTATATGTCGGTAATTACAGGACCGCGCCGCCGCGAGGATTCGGACGGGCCGGAAGAGATGCACCTTATCATTTTGGATAATGGTCGTTCTCAGCAGCTAGGTGACCCGGAGTTTCAGGAAGTGTTGAACTGTATTCGTTGCGGAGCCTGCTTAAATGCGTGTCCGGTATATCGTCATGTCGGCGGCCATACGTATGGCTGGGTGTACAGTGGTCCGATTGGGGCTGTATTAACCCCGCGTCTGAATGAGGATAAGCAGAAATGGGGCGAGGTTGCTTACGCATCCAGTCTATGTGGAGCATGCTACGAGGCATGTCCGGTTAAAATTCCGCTGCACGATATGCTCGTCTACATTCGTCGTCAGAACGTGGAGAGCGAGTTGACCCCAGGAGCGGAGCGAAGCGCGTTTAAAGGCTTTAAATATGTCATGTCTGATCATAAGAGATTCCGTCGGGCCTTAAAGCTTGGTAAGCTTGGTCAGAAGTTCGTTGCTCAGGATGGAGTTATCAAATCAAAGTTGGGTCCTTTGAAAGCATGGAATGAATACCGTTATGCGCCAACGCTGGCGAATGAGTCGTTCCGCGATTCGTGGAAAGCCTTGGACCACGATTTGCAGCGGGAAGTAGCCGAGATGGACCCGGCTGTGCTGAAACGCCTGAAAGAAGCGAAACGGAAGCAGGAGGGGAGAGAATAATGGCAATAAGTGAACAGGAATTTTTAAATCATATTGCGCAGCGTTTGAACCGTCCGCGTGTAACGGAGAAGCCACAGCACCCGTTTCGTGGGGCACCGGACTTCTGGCTGCAATATGAGCTGACACCGGATGAGCGAATCCAACTATTCATGACGAACTGGCGTGCAAACGGTGGGGCAGCAGAACGTGTGGAAAGTATGGAAGACGTACGGAATTATATCGTAAAGATGGCGCAGACGATGAAGGCAAAATATATGATCCGCTTTGATCATCCAGCTTTGAACGAGCTGAAGATCGAATCGGAGCTGCCGGATGTTGAGATGACTGTCTGGAATGAAAACGGGGATAACTTGCTGGCGAAAGCTGCTGGGGCTGACATTGGCATTGCTGTGATGGATTATGCGATTGGGCATACAGGAACGACGGTGGCAGTATCGTCTTCCACCCAGGGACGTTCGGTTAGTTTGCTGCCGACTGTGTTTGTCGCGATTATCCGGGCGGAAGATGTGAAGACGCGAATGGGTGAAGTGATGAAAGACTTAACTCGTCGTTTTGGTACGAAGCTGCCGGCAGGGATTCATTTTATCAGTGGTCCAAGTCGGTCAGCAGATATTGAAAATGATTTGACAATCGGAGTGCATGGACCAGGAATTGTGCATGCGCTTATTGTGTAAGGAGCAAAAGGACCATACGTGCTGCGGTGCGTATGGTCTTTTTATGTGTTGAGTCTAGGGTAGCAATCAAGTGGGATAAAAAAGAAAATAGGTATTTTTTTCTTTCCCCCAGACATACTACAAAGGAACTTACACTGACCGAGGTGACCCATATGAACGAATATACAAAAGCCATTCATGAGTACAAAGAAAGTGTCAAGATGTTTCAGCAAACAAGTTCGGATTTTACGAATGCCTATCATGCATTCACCGGAGCAGCGTTTGCGGATGGAGCGGTGTCACAGAAAGATAAGCATCTGATTGCGCTTGGCGTAAGTCTGGGGACGCAGGATGAGTATTGTATTTTGTATCACACAATGGAAGCGCTCCATAAAGGGGCAAGTGAGCAGGAAGTTTACGAAGCGTTCCAGGTATCAGCTGCGCTACGCGGTGGTTCAGCTTTTTCCCAGCTTTCGCTTGTGCAGCATGCACTGTCCGAATTCCGAGGGCAAATCCAGTAATCAGCAGGGGAATGGTAAAACCATGATGAGAGAGGAGCAAAAAAGTTTACTAAGCACTAGCTTTGAAAAAAATATGCAGCAGATAAAGCAGCAAACCGGAAAGAGTACAGACTTGATTAGTAGGGAGTTTTGTTTTGGTAAAGAAGGGATCAAGGCTGGATTTATTTATATCGATGGCATGACAGACAAGGAGATGGTATTCCGTCTTATTGAGTCCATTATGATACACATGGAAGCGGCAGATCTTACGACAGAGCAGGTTCAGCAGCAAGATGTAGTAACCGTATGTAAGCAAATCGCCATTACAGTAGGGGATATTCAATCTGTTCCTGATTTCCAAGCTGTATATAAAGCTATTTTGTCTGGTGACACGGTTATTCTGATTGAGGGTTGTACACAAGGTGTAGCCGTCAGCACAAGAGGATGGGAAGCACGGGGAGTTGGGGAACCGACAGCGCAAACAGTCGTCAGAGGACCGCAGGAAGGTTTTACGGAAACGTTGCGTACGAACACGGCTATGGTAAGGCGAAAAATCAAAAATCCGAATCTCTGGTTGGAAACAAAGCAGATTGGACAGGTTACCCAAACGGACGTCGCCATGATGTACGTTAAAGGGATTGTAGCTGATGAAGTAGTGGATGAGGTGCACCGTCGGCTTGATCAAATTGATATCGATGGCATCCTTGAAAGTGCGTATATTGAGGAACTGATTCAGGATAGGACGTACACGCCTTTTCCAACTGTACTGAATACAGAACGACCCGATATTGTTGCCGCTGCGCTTCTGGAAGGACGCGTGGCCATTTTTGTTGATGGAACGCCGTTTGTCTTACTAGTCCCCGCGTTGTTTACACAGTTCTTGCAGTCGGCTGAAGATTATTATCATCGCTCTGATTTTGGTCTGCTTCGTTTTCTACGCTACCTTTCCTTGCTTATCTCCATGATGGCACCCTCTCTCTATATTGCGATTACAACGTTTCATCAGGAAATGCTGCCAACCACTCTTTTGATTAGTTTGGCGTCTCAGCGGGAAGGGATTCCGTTTCCGGCTTTTGTGGAGGCCCTGATGATGGAAATTACGTTTGAGCTTTTGCGTGAGGCAGGGATTCGAATGCCGCGAGCCGTTGGCACCTCGATCTCGATTGTAGGAGCTCTCGTACTTGGACAAGCTGCCGTACAAGCAGGCCTGATATCGCCGGCTATGGTCATTGTTGTGTCTATCACAGCTATTTCTAGTTTTATATTTCCGAGTTTCGATATAGGGATTTCTGTAAGGATGCTGCGTTTTATTTTGATGGGGCTTGCTGCATCGTTTGGTTTATATGGGATGATTGTCGGGATCATTGCGATCATTCTTCATTTATGCAGCCTGCGTTCTTTTGGGGTTCCTTATATGAAGCCTTTTTCGCCATTTGTGTTAGCGGATCAGAAGGACAATCTGCTTCGTGTACCCTGGCAGAAAATGCGTACTCGCCCCCACTTATTGAATCAAAAAAACATTGTTCGGCAGAAAAAAAGAAATCCATAACGAAAATTAAAAGGGGAGTATGGCATGAAGCGAACGATTATCGTTTTAGCAAGCCTCCTCATCATTGTGACGGTAATAACGGGATGTTGGAATCGAAGAGAATTAAATGAGATTGCAATTGGGGTAGCAATCGGAGTAGATAAACGAAAAGATAACTATGTTTTGTTTGTGCAAGTTGTGAATCCAGGGGTTATTGCTCAGAAAGGAGGAGGAGGGGGGCCTATGTATACTCCGGTCACAACGTATGAGATGCAAGGGAAAAGTATATTTGAGGCGTTCCGTCGGATGACAACCGTAGTTCCGCGTAAGATTTACTTTTCTCATCTGAGGATCGTAGTGATCAGTGAACAGGTAGCACGTGGCGGAATACGAAATGTATTGGACTTTTTTTCCCGTGATCATGAAATGCGCAGCGATTTTTACGTCGCTGTGGCAAAAAATACGAAGGTGAAGCAAGTCCTTAGTTCCTTTACAGCGATTGAAAAGCTTCCGGCGGCTAAATTGTTTAGTTCTCTTCAGGTGTCAGAAAAGGCCTGGGCACCTACTGTTGGTGTGCATTTGGATGAATTGTTATCTAGTTTAGTAAGTCCGGGCAAAGCGGCCGTGTTACAAGCGGTTGAACTGAAAGGGGAAAAGCCGGTGGCAAGAACCATGGAGAATATAGGGCGAATTTATACACCCGCCTATTTGCGGTACACATCCGTTGGCGTATTTAAAAAAGATAAGCTGGTCGGCTGGTTAAATGAGAATGAAAGCAAAGGCTACAATTATATTATGGGAAAAGTAAAAAGTACGGTTGGATATGTACCATGCGCCAAAGGAGGGAAGGTGACGGTTGAAGTAATTCGCACAAAGACAGATATGAAAGCAAAGGTGAAAAACGGAAAACCTGAGATCAATATTAAGGTTTTTATGGAAGAAAACATAGGGGAAGTACAGTGTAACATTGATTTATCAAAGCTAAAGACGATTCGTGACATCGAGAAAAAAGGCGAGAAAAAGACAAAAGAACTTATGGAGTCGGCGATAAAGGCTGCACAACAAAAATATAAATCAGATATTTTTGGATTTGGAGAGGCCATTCATCGAGCTGATCCAAAAATATGGAAACAACTGGAGAAAAATTGGGGTGAGGAATTTTCAAATCTTGCAGTGCATGTCAACGTGGATGTCAAAGTTCGACGTACCGGTACTACAGGAAATTCTTTTATCAATGAATTAGAAAAGCATAAATGATGAAAGGGACACAGCGGTATGTGGGGGATTGTTCTTGTAATCGTGCTTATAGCAGTTGTAAAGGCGCTTATCGAAGTCCCTGCTCTTGTGCGAAAGAAACAGAAAAAGGAATTGTGGGTATTTTTTCTGTTTTTAATCCTGGGAACAGGACTTAGCATCGCGCAGTTCTCACATATGCGGATTCCGAATCCGTTAGATTTGCTTACAAGTATGTATAAGCCGCTTAGTAACGTCATTCGTAATGTCTTAAAGTAAAAAGGGCGGTGAGACGATGCGTGGAGAAGGGAAAATTAGAGCGAGTTCATTTGCTTTGTTAGTTATGTTATACACAATTGGCAGTTCGATTTTACTTTCCCCTTCTAGTCTTGCCTTCGAAGCAAAGCAAGATGCCTGGATGGGTGCAATTTTAGGGATAGGAGTGGGAGTGGCAGCTACAAGTTTGTACAGCCGGTTAGGAAAGTATTTCCCAAATATGACGTTAGTGGAATATAGCGAAACGATTCTCGGTAAGTGGTTGGGGAAAGTAATTTCTTTTTTATTTATTTGCTTTTTCTTTATTATTGCCTCCCTTATTTTACGAAACCTTGGAGATTTTTTAACCACGCAAATTATGCCAGAAACCCCGATTCAATTCGCCGAGATTTTGTTTGTTGTCATTGTGATTATGGGTGTCCGTCTCGGATTGGAAACGTTAGCGGGAGCGGCGGAGATTTTTTTTCCATGGTTCATTTTACTTTTGCTGATCCTTATTTTGTTTCTAATTCCTGAGGTAGATATAAAAAAAATACAGCCCGTATTTGAAGAAGGAATAAAGCCGATCATACGTGCTTCTCTTCCGCTTATGGGGTTCCCGTTTTTTGAGTTGGTAGTTTTTTCGATGTTTATTCCGTATGTTGATAAGCAAGACAAGGTTGGAAAAGCACTTGTTATCGGGGCAGGTGCAGGAGGATTTGTGTTATTCATTCTTACATTTTTATCAGTGCTTGTACTTGGCCCTACTGCTACCGCAGGAAATGCGTATCCTAGCTATCTGTTGGCGAAAAAAATCAATATCGCGAATTTTATTACGCGCATCGAAGCGATTATGGCGATTATGTGGTTTATTACCATTTTCTTTAAGCTGTCCCTTGCCTTTTATGCATCTATCTTAGGACTTGCTCAATTGGTAAAGCTAAAAGAGTACCGTATCTTGACGCTACCTTTCAGTATGATTTTGATTGTAGCTTCTCTCGTGCTTGTGCCGAATACGCCCTACCTTATAGAGTTTAATGAATCCATTTGGTGGCTATATTCTGCTACCTATGGACTGGTTTTCCCAACTTTATTATTGGTGGTAGCTATGTTGCGAAAAAAAGTGTAAAGCGTTATCTCCATATTCTTCGCGATATTCAGCCATACTACGAGTGAAATCGTATCACGAAGGAGGATAATAAGTGGAAGATAAAAAACTGAATTCAAAAGAAATCAAAGAATGGGATCCACTCGATACACCGCAAATCGCTAACGCGGAAGAAGAGAAAACGATTGACGAGCGGCTTGCTGCTGTTAATGAGAACATTGACAGGATCAGGCATGGTGTAAGGATAGAATCAGAATAAAGTAGTAAGGGATTGTCTCGCGAGCTGTTTTGGAGCTTTTGAGACAATTTTTTTTGCGTTAAAACATCTTTCCCGATACGGACAAGGAAAGTTGGCACATTCCATACATACGTTTAAATATAGGAAAATGAAATTTTAGGAGGGAATCCGATGATTCCATACCGTCCTGAACCATTCACCAACTTCCTCGAAGAACAAAATATGAAAAAAATAAATGAAGCGCTCGAAAAAGTACAGACGGAACTTGGCCGTGATTATCCATTGGTCATTGGTGGCGAAAAAATCATGACTGAGAAGAAAATGATCTCGATCAACCCATCTGCAAAAAACGAAGTCATTGGACGTACAGCGAGTGCGAGTCAGGAGCTTGCCGAAAAAGCGCTGCAAAATGCGGCCCAAACGTTTCAAACATGGTCCCGTGTTCCGGCTCACCAACGTTCGCGCTATCTAGTAAAAGCGGCGGCCATCATGCGTCGACGTAAGCATGAGTTTTCCGCCTGGTTAATGCTTGAAGCAGGCAAGAACCGTGTGGAAGCGGATGCGGACACAGCGGAAGCTATCGACTTTATGGAGTATTACGCACGCCAGATGACTGAGCTGGCTGATCGTGGACGACAGACACTTGTGCCCATGGAGGGCGAAGATAACGATCTAACATATATACCGCTTGGCGTGGGTGTTATTATCCCGCCGTGGAATTTTGCACTTGCAATCGTTGTCGGGATGACAACAGCCGCAATTGTCACCGGGAATACCGTGATTTTGAAGCCGGCAAGTCAGACGCCGGTGATCGCATACAAATTTTATGAACTGCTTGTAGAAGCGGGCGTTCCAGCAGGTGTCGTGAATTTTCTGCCAGGTGATCCGACAGAAATCGGTGACTTCCTGGTGGACCACCGCCTGACACGCTTCATTAGCTTCACCGGTTCCCGTGCAATCGGCCTGCGTATTCATGAGCGTTCGTCCAAAGTTGCTTCAGGCCAGATCTGGATGAAGCGTCTGATCGCAGAGATGGGCGGCAAGGATGCGATTGTCGTGGATAAGGATGCAGACCTTGAACTAGCGGTACAGGGCATTGTAGCATCGGCATTCAGCTTCTCGGGCCAGAAATGTTCAGCATGTTCCCGCGCGATCATTCATGAGGATGTATATGAAGATGTGCTAAATCGTTGTGTGGAGCTGACGAAAAATCTGAAAGTCGGCGACGTGCGCGACGCGTCTAACTACACGGGGCCGGTGATTGACGAGAAAGCGTTCAATAAGATCATGGAGTACATCAAGATTGGTCATCAGGAAGGACGCCTCGTAGCAGGTGGTAAACCAGCGGGTGACACCGGATTTTTTATCGAACCGACGATTTTTGCGGATGTAAACCCGAATGCACGCATCATGCAGGAAGAAATATTTGGACCATTCGTGGCGTTTACAAAAGTACGTGATTTTGATCATGCGATGGAAGTGGCGAACAATACCGGCTATGGATTAACAGGCTCCTTTTATTCACGCAACCGGGAACTGATCGAGCGGGCACGTGTGGAGTTTCATGTCGGCAATTTGTATATGAATCGCAAATGCACCGGTGCCATTGTCGGGGTGCATCCGTTTGGTGGCTTCAATATGTCTGGTACAGATTCGAAAGCAGGCGGCCCGGATTACTTGCTACAGTTTACGCAGCCGAAGCTGATCTCGGAAGCGCTGTAGAAGGGAGAAGGGGGACATATATCATGCCAGCGGAAAGCAGAAGTGATTCGATCATTAAGCAGACAGAACAATACGGAGCGCATAACTATCATCCGTTGCCGATTGTTATTGCCCGGGCAAAAGGCGTCTGGGTGGAAGATGCGGAAGGGACAACATATCTGGATATGTTGAGCGCTTATTCTGCGCTTAACTATGGTCACTGTCACCCGAAAATCATTCAGGCACTGAAAGACCAGGCAGATAAAGTTACGCTTACATCACGGGCATTCTACCATGATCGGCTGGGCGAATTTTATGAAAAAGTAGCAAAGCTAACCGGAAAAAACATGGTGATTCCGATGAACACAGGTGCGGAGGCAGTCGAAACGGCGATTAAGGCGGCTCGTCGCTGGGCGTATGATGTGAAAGGAGTGGAAGCAAACCAGGCGAATATTATCGTGTGCGAAGGAAATTTCCACGGGCGCACGACAACGATCACCTCGTTCTCGTCAGAAGAAAGCTACCGACGCGGCTTCGGGCCGTTTACACCGGGCTTTACGCTAATTCCATATGGGGACATTCAGGCACTGCAGGATGCGATCACACCGCATACGGCTGCTTTTTTGGTGGAGCCGATTCAGGGGGAAGCAGGGATTATCATTCCACCAGCGGGATTCCTCAAGCAGGCGAGCGAAATTTGTAAGCAGAGTAATATCTTGCTTATCGCCGACGAAATTCAGACCGGATTAGGTCGCACAGGGAAGCAGTTTGCGACAGATTGGGATGGCATTCAGCCGGACATCTATATCATAGGTAAGGCATTGGGTGGAGGGGTATATCCGATCTCTGCGGTAGTGGCAGATGCGGAGATTCTTGGTGTATTCGAGCCAGGTTCGCATGGCTCAACGTTCGGGGGTAATCCGCTTGGTTGTGCGGTAGCAATTGCTGCGCTTGATGTACTAGAAGAGGAGCAGCTCATACAGCGTTCCCGTACGTTTGGTGATTACTTTAGGCAGCAGCTGCTTACGATTAAGAGTCCGCTTATTAAGGAAGTGCGTGGCCGTGGTTTGTTCATCGGTGTGGAGCTGACCGAAAAAGCACGCCCGTACTGTGAACGTCTTAAAGATCATGGGCTTTTGTGCAAAGAAACGCATGACACAACCATTCGTTTTGCGCCGCCCCTTATCATTTCTCAACCGGAGCTGGACTGGGCGATTATGCGGATTCGTCAGGTCTTGCAAAAATAATCCTATCGCGGTATGCTTACCATAACATGACGTATACAACGCAATAGGTGCCCCGATCCGGGGAGAATAGGGAAGAAAACACGCGGGCCCGCCACTGTAACCGAGGAGCCGTTCATAGTCACTGGAGCAATTCCGGGAAGGCTGTGAACAGATGGCTATGATCCGGCAGCCAGGAGACCTGCCTATTGCAAGCATTGCCGTTCACGTGGAACGAACGGATACGAACCGGATATGGCACGTCCAGGTCTTCTTTGACCTGGGCGTTTTTTGCGTTGTCGCGCATGAACATACATAAATGGAGGAGAGCATACGATGAGTACAGCGACTACAACTAAAATTACGAACACCCTACAGGGAATTCAAGTCCTTGATCAGAATGCGATGGCTGCGGCCCGCGCACGTGTTGATTTTTTAACGAAGCCGCCAGGAAGTTTGGGTGAGCTAGAGGAAATGGTCATTCGTTTGGCAGGCGTTCAGCGTACGGCGCAGCCGACACTGGATAAAAAAGCAGTTACGGTGATGTGTGGTGATCATGGGGTAACGGAAGAAGGAGTCAGTGCATTTGGGTCCGAATTGACAGGCATGATGATGGGGAATTTTACGCGCAAGGGAGCGGCGATCAATGTGTTCTCCCGCCAGATGGGTGCTGACGTTATTGTAGTGGACGTCGGAAGTGCATGTGAGACACCGGCAGATGTGCGGAATGAGAAAGTGAAGAACGGTACCGATAATATGGCCAAAGGTCCGGCAATGAGTCGGGAAGAGGCAATGGCTGCGATCGAAGTTGGTATTCGTCTAGCAGAGGAGCTGGCCTCACAAGGTTATCAAGCAGTGGCACTCGGTGACATGGGAATCGGCAATACAACGCCGAGTGCAGCACTTGTAGCCGCTGTGACAGGTAAAGCGGTGGTGGAGATTACAGGATGCGGTACAGGGATTGATGAGGAGAAGCGTCAGGCGAAAGCAGGAGTGATTGAACGATCACTCCAGATTAACGACATCGATAGCAGCTGGCGTGAACGAATGGATGCAGTTGATGTGCTTGCTCGTGTTGGTGGACTGGAAATCGCAGGACTAGTTGGGGTGACACTTGGGGCGGCTGCACAAGGGATAGCTGTGATCGTCGATGGTGTCATTGCGGGTGCGGCTGCGATCATGGCATTTGAGATGTGTGAGAACGTGCAGGGATACTTGTTTGCGTCTCATCTCTCTCAGGAACCGGCACATAAGGCAGCTCTGACGCATATGTCACTTACTCCTGTCCTCCATTTACGGATGCGTCTGGGTGAAGGATCGGGTGCGGTGCTTTTGTATCCGCTGCTTGAAGCATCTCTGCGTATGATGTATGAGATGGCGACATTCTCTGATCTTGGATTATAGTAGAAAGAAATAAAAACCTGTTTGCCCTACTTGTGAGGCAGACAGGTTTTTTGTATCATGATATACTGCGAAAATGATCCAAAGTGGCATGATAAGGATACATACGGAAAGTGTAATAGAAGGGGTGTGGAAAGATGGCAGAAAAGCATATGAACCGTCGAAATGTCACCATCGCCATGATGGTCGCCACGTTTCTAGCTGCGATCGAAGTGACGATTGTGAGTACTGCGATGCCGCGCATTGCGAGTGACCTTGGCGGACTTGAGTTGATTAGCTGGGTGTATGCCGTATACTTGCTGACGACAGCGGTTACAACGCCGATCTATGGCAAGCTGGCTGATTTATTCGGTCGTAAAATTATTTTTACCATTGGGGCGATTGTGTTCCTGATCGGGTCCATGCTGTGTGGGCTAGCGAACTCGATGGAACAGCTGATCTTGTTCCGTGCGCTACAGGGGATCGGGGCAGGTGCGGTGCTTCCGGTAACGTTTACGATTATTGGCGATATTTATACATTTGAGGAGCGGGCCAAAATTCAAGGCTGGTTCAGTTCAATCTGGGGCATATCGGGCATTGTCGGCCCGCTTGTTGGTGGTTTTTTTGTCGATCAATTGTCCTGGCACTGGATTTTCTTCATTAATGTACCGTTTGGCATCATTTCGATTATTATGCTGTGGATGTATCTGGAGGAATCATTCGAGAAGAAGAAAAAGCATATTGATTATGCGGGGGTTATCACATTCACAATTGGGGTAACAGCGCTTCTGTATGCGTTTCTAACAGGAGGCCAGCAGTACGCTTGGAATTCATCGGCTATTATTGGATTGTTTGTTGTAGCAGTCGTATTTCTAGCAATCTTTATTCGAGTGGAGCTGGCATCACCGGAGCCGATGCTTCCGCTTAGCCTGTTCAAAATCCGGACGATTTCTGTATCGAATACAGCATCGTTGCTGCTGAGTGCGTTATTGATTGCGATGAATGCATACTTGCCGATGTGGGTGCAGGGCGTGTACGGCAAAGGAGCGACGAGTGCCGGGTTGATTCTGACGCCAATGTCGATCGGATGGCCACTTGGCGCGATATTGTGTGGGCGGTTCATTATAAGCATTGGGGCACGCAGGACATCGTTGATCGGGATTACGATTTTACTTGCGGCATCCCTCTGGCTTGCTACCGTGTCGATTGCAACACCACAGCTTGTATTAACGCTTATTATGTTTGTGGCTGGACTTGGTTTTGGTCTATCGATTACGGTGTTTACTGTTGTGGTGCAGTCGTCTGTCGATTGGAATCTGCGCGGGGCGGCGACAGCGTCGAACTCCTTCCTGCGCACGCTTGGGCAGACATGCGGAATTGCGATATTTGGGACACTGTTTAATTCTGCGCTTGCTGGTTATATGAGTGGGCATCGTGTTCCAACGGGTGATATGAATCAATTGTTGAACCCGGCTACGGCAAAACTGCTTCCACCAGAGATTGTCGCGGTTATGCGTGAGGGACTGGCTAGTAGTTTGCATCAAGTATTTTTGACCTTGTTCTTCCTTGCGGGGGCGGCACTTCTGATTACGCTTTTCTTGCCTCGGAAAAACCCAGAGGCAGCAGGGGCTGGAAAGGCTGCTGCTGAGCAGAAATAAAAATAGAGACAAAGGCGGAGCCATGTGTGGCCTCCGTCTTTTTTCTGTTTCGGATAGGCGGCTTTCTATTGTATGCTAGATAAATAAAATAGAGAGAGAAGGGCGGTTGGAGAATGAGAGCAATTATGCTGCAGGGAACATCGTCAGACGTGGGGAAAAGCGTGCTTTGTACGGCGCTGTGCCGCATCTTTTATGAAGATGGCTGGAAGGTTGCGCCGTTCAAGTCGCAAAATATGGCACTGAATTCATACATAACACGCGATGGTAAGGAAATTGGGCGAGCGCAGGGCGTGCAGGCGGAGGCATGCCGCATTGACGCGACGGCTGATATGAACCCGATCTTGTTGAAGCCAAAAAAAGATATGATTGCAGAAGTGATTGTACGAGGCGAGCATTATGCAGATATGGGAGCAGGTGCGTATCGAGAAGATTATGTGCCGAAAGCATTGCCCGTGCTACAAGAGTCGCTTGACCGGCTGGCAGAAGAATATGAAGTGCTTGTGATGGAAGGGGCGGGAAGTCCGGCAGAGATTAATTTGAAAGATCGTGACATCGCCAATATGAAGGCGGCCGAGCTTGCAGATGCTCCTGTTATTCTCGTAGCTGATATTGACCGAGGGGGAGTGTTCGCCTCGCTTGTTGGAACACTGGCACTGCTCGATGAATCAGAGCGGGCTCGTGTGAAAGGGTTTATTATTAATAAATTTCGCGGAAAATTCTCGCTTCTTAAATCCGGACTTGACTGGCTGGAAGAACATACAGGCCTTCCCGTATTGGGCGTTATCCCATATGCGGATACAGGGGTGGAAGCGGAGGATTCGCTCGCGCTATCGAAACTGCGGCTCAAAAAACAAGATGAAACCGGGGACGCACTTAAAGTAGCGGTCATTCGTCTGCCGCGTATTTCGAATTTTACCGACATTGATCCGCTGTATGATGAGCCGGGTGTAACGGTGCGCTTACTGGCGTCTGTGGCCGAATGGAACAATCCAGATATCATCATTATTCCAGGAACGAAGAACACGACGGATGATTTTTTATGGCTTACGGAAACCGGGCTGGCGGCTAAAATTCAGGAAGCGGCACAGGCTGGTGCGCACGTTGTTGGGATATGCGGGGGCTATCAAATGCTTGGAACGACACTTCTGGACCCGGACGGTGTAGAGTCGGTACATGCAGAAGTAGAAGGTCTCAGCTTGCTTCCGCTTGTGACAACCTTTCAGGCGGGGAAACGCACGGTGCGCACGATGGGGCATGTAAATGGAGCTGCCTTTGCAGTCGGACAGGAAGTGCAAGGATACGAGATTCATCTCGGTCGTACAGATCGGGGAGCGGGCGGCGTTCCGTTGTTTACGCTTGAGGATGGCCATACGGACGGTACGCTGAATGAAGCGGGGACGGTATGGGGGACGTATCTGCATGGTGTATTTCATAATCGTTCCTTCACCCGTGCCTGGTTAAATGACATTCGGCATAAGCGAGGATTGGAGCAAGTAGAAGTTGATGTGAAGACTGAGGCGGAGATGCGGGAAGCAAGTTACACCGAGCTGGCCGCACTCGTTCGACACCATCTTGATATGGATAAAGTATATGAGATTGTCGGCCTCACGCAGCCGACACGCATCTGAATGAGGAGGGCGTATGGCAGAGCGATCGTATCCGGCACTGCTTCGTATTGAAGGAATGAATTGTGCTGTTGTCGGTGGTGGACATGTGGCTTTTCGCAAAGTAAATAGCCTACTTGACGCCGGGGCGTGTGTAACGGTGATTAGCCCGTTGCTTACAGATGAGCTGGCTGAGTATGCATCGAACAATACAGTTATATGGAAGAAAAAACGATTTGAGGCCGATGATTTGATCGATGCTGTACTTGTCATTGCAGCGACTGATCAGCCCGATGTGAATGTAGCAGTACGGGAAGCCATTCGGCCTGGGCAGTGGATTGCGGTAGCAGATCGCCCGGATTTGAGTACTTTTATTGTACCGGCGCAAGTGCGGCGCGGGCGCCTTCTGCTTACCGTATCAACAGAAGGGGCGAGTCCTGGACTGTCCCGACGCATTGCTCGTGAATTAGCTGCACAGTACGATGAAACGTATGACATATACACGGAATGGCTGGCGGATAGCCGGAAGATTGTGCTGGAACAGATTGATCATCCTGCAGCACGACGGAGTATATTCGCTGGGCTTTTGACGGATGAATTCTGGACGATTGCGTCTAACAATGATCGTTCGACATGGGATGTGGAACTGAAAAAGCTTATGCGTAAGGCGGAGCGTATCGAGTAGGCGTATTAAGAAATGAGGAGAGTGTGGATAGATGTTTACAGAGAAAGAGCGGGACGCGATTTATAAGGTCATTCAGACACGCAGGGACGTGCGAACATTTCGCCCAGACCCACTGCCAGCCGATGCGGTGGAACGTATTCTGGAAGCAGCGCATCACGGTCCGTCAGTCGGGTTTATGCAGCCGTGGAATTTTATTCTCGTGACAGCGGATGAGATAAAAGCAAAGCTGGCATGGGCAGCCGATAAGGAACGACGGGCGCTTGCGATTCATTATGAAGGAGAGCGGTCGGAAAAATTCATGAGTTTAAAAATCGAGGGCTTAAAAGAAGCGCCGCTTACGATTTGTGTGACGTGTGACCCGACACGGGGTGGTTCACATGTGCTCGGTCGTAATTCCATTCCGGAAACGGATATTATGTCTGCTTCGTGTGCAATTCAGAACATGTGGCTTGCTTCCTGTGCAGAAGGAATTGCCCTGGGCTGGGTCAGCTTCTATAAGAAAAATGATGTACGGGACATCCTCGGTATTCCGCCACATATCGAGCCAATTGCCCTGTTGTCACTCGGATACACCGATCATTACCCAACAGCTCCGATTTTAGAGACAGAGAAGTGGGAGCGGCGGCGGGCGCTGGATGACTTAATTTATCGTGAGAAATGGGGCGGGAAATAATGGAGAAGCCAGACCAAAAACGTGGACTGACACTTGTATATACAGGTGATGGAAAAGGGAAAACAACCGCAGCGTTAGGGCTTGCCGTCCGGGCTGCTGGGCGTGGGAAGCGTGTGCTGGTTATTCAGTTCATCAAGTCTCCTGAGCGGACATATGGAGAGAAAATCGTATTCGATAAAATCGGAATTGAAATTCACCAGAAAGGTAGTGGGTTCACGTGGCTGAAAACGCCAGAAGAACATCGCAGTGCGTTGACAGAAGCGTGGGCGTTTACCAAAGAGAAGGTGATGAGTGGCGAGTACGATGTGGTCATTCTCGACGAGTTAAATAACGCGCTTGCGATTCAGACATTTCCCATTGATGATGTGCTGCCACTCGGTGAAGTACTGGAGCTGGTTGCGAATCGTCCGTACGGCATGCATCTCATTATTACTGGTAGAAGCGCACAACCGGAGATCGTGGAAGCAGCCGATCTTGTTACAGAGATGAAGCCGGTGAAGCATTATTATGAAGAAGGTATTCCGGCTGTGCTAGGGATTGAGTTTTAATGGCGCATATTGAAACATTCGGACATGGCGGTGATCTACGAACTGCGGCGGCTGTATTTGGCGTGCCGGAAGATCAGCTGCTTGACTTTAGCGCGAATATTAATCCATTAGGACCGCCCGCTGATTTGATGAAAAAACTTGTCAGAGATATGGGGCGCCTCGTGCATTATCCGGATCCGGCACATCGTGGATTAATCAAAGCACTGGCGAAAAAATATGGGGTGAGCGAGCGCATGCTGGCGGTGGGCAATGGTGCAGCCGAGTGTATGGCGCTTGTCCTGCTGGCACTTGCGCCGCGAACTGTCGGGGTGATTTATCCTTCATTTGTCGAATACACACAGCTTGCCCGCCAGTTTGGAGCACGTGTCATAAGCTGTACGGGCAGGGCGGAAGATGGATTTTTGCCGACGCTTCCTGAGTTGCACACGTTGATTAAGCAGGTTGATCTAATCTTTGTTGGACATCCGAACAATCCAACCGGCTTAATGTATGATGTTCAGATTTTACGCAAGCTGGCTGCCTGGGCAGATGAATTCAGCACGTATGTAGTGATTGATGAGGCGTTTCTTGATTTTTTGCCGGAAAACGAGCAGCCGACTCTTATGAAAGAACTGGGGCGATATCCGCGCGTTATACTCATCCGGTCGATGACCAAATTTTATGCGATTCCGGGCTTGCGACTTGGATTTGCAGTAGCTGACCCGGCACTAATTCGCAAGATGAAAGGAAAGCAAGTACCGTGGAGTGTAAATGCGCTTGCACTTGCAGCCGGTGAGGTGTGCTGTGAGCAGAACGAATATGAGGAAGCGACGCGACTGTTAGTTGATACAGAGCGTGCTTACTTGATTCAGCGGATTCGGGAATGGTTCGGCTGGCGCGTCTGGTCGGGCAAAGCCAATTTTCTGCTGATTCGTCTGCATAAAGAAATGACGGCGGATATGATGCAGCTTGCACTTGGCAAACGGGGCATTATGATTCGTAGCTGTGCGATGTATCCAGGGCTGACACCGCATGATATTCGGATTGCGGTGCGTCTGCGCGAAGAAAATGACCGACTGCTAGAAGCATTCGGTGCGGTACTGATTGAGGGAGGACAGCTATGAGCATCATCATGGTAACCGGTGGGGTGCGCTCTGGCAAGAGTGCGTTTGCGGAACAACTGGCAGGTGAGAATGGTACATCCGTACTCTATATTGCCACGGGCGTAAATACCGATATAGAAATGGAAGAGCGGATTGCTCTACATCGTGCACGCCGCCCGGAAGCGTGGGGGCTGCTGGAAACACCGCTGGATATTGTAGGTCCAGCAGGGGAGTATGAGAATTACGAGACCGTTTTATTTGATTGCGTATCGACGTGGATAACGAATCAACTGCTGGCTGTTCCAGAAGAAGAATGGCGAGCTGAGGTGCATACACGCAATATTATCGCACAGGCAGACGCATGGCTTGAGAGGCTGCGTACTTATAAGGGATGCGCCATCATTGTATCAAGTGAAACGGGACTTGGCGGGGTGGCGATGTCGCGACTTGGACGTTGGTTTCAAGATGTACTTGGCACAGTGAATCAACGAATTGCGACTCAAGCAGACGAGGTATATGCTGTGCTGTCTGGCATTCCGCTTTGCCTTAAGGGGGAGCGGAGATGAATGCATTGTTTCATGCGATCGCGTTTTTGACCCGGTTGCCAGTTCCACGCTTGAGTGCGGAGACGAAGGACTGGGAACGAAGCCCGGCCTTTTATCCGGTGGTCGGCTTGCTGCTTGGTCTTCTGCTAGCAGCTTGGAGCTGGTTGATGCAGCAGGTTTTCCCTGCCTCTCTTGCAGCTGTCTTGACCCTTACCTTCTGGGTTTTTATCACAGGGGGGCTGCATTTGGATGGCTGGATGGACTTAGCGGATGGGCTTGGTAGCTGGCGTGACCGGGAAAAAATATTTGCGATTATGAAAGATAGCCGGGTTGGTGCGATGGGTGTGATTGCTGCCATTTTGCTATTTATGGTGAAGGGGGTAGCATTGTATGAGATTGCTTCATCCGGCTGGATTACGATGCTTGTGCTGCCGCCACTTCTTGCCCGGACGATGCTTGTTGCGGCGATTTGGTTCTGGCCATATGTAACGGAGAAGGGATTGGGGAGCGGACTTCGTAGCGGGCTTACCCGAACGATTGTGGCAGTAGGACTGTGTGGAACGGCAGCGGCTATCATTAGTGTATATCAACTGCGTGGTCTGTTTGTTGTAGGTTTGTCTGTTGTACTGGCGGTACTATTCACACAGCGTATTCATCGGAGGCTAGGTGGATTAACAGGAGATTGTTATGGAGCACTCGTGGAGTGGACAGAAGCGTGTGCCCTTATTGCGATCGTCGCTGCAGGGAGGTTCGTATGAGGTGGATCTGGATGCGGCACGGTGAGACCAAGGAGAATCGCGAGCGCTGTTATCTCGGGCATTACGATGCGCCCCTTTCTGCTCGTGGCCGACAGCAGGTGGAAGCAGCGGCGGAACTTCTTGCTGGACAAACCATCACTCGTATATATACAAGTGATTTGCTGCGCTGTGTAGAGACGGCAGTGGGTATAGCTGCTGCCAGGGGAGTTGTTCCTATCCATACAAGCGGGCTGCGTGAGTTGGACTTTGGCGAGTGGGATTGTAAGACATACGACGAAATTATGAACGATGACCCTGAACGAGTAAAAAGCTGGTATAATAACCCGTACATAACAGCTCCTCCTAATGGTGAGACACTCTTGATGCTTGGTGATCGTGTCGATCGCTTTCTGTGTACGCTGTCGCTAGATATGCAAGCAGATGAGACGGCTTTACTTGTTAGTCACGGCGGTCCCATTCGCTGGTTTCAGGCAACATGGATGACGGATCAGGCTGCACCATTCTGGCAGATGCCGGGTGTTGAGCCAGCCGGTTTTTTCGCCGTGAGCTATAACGGAGAGCGTTGGATAGTAGAGAACCTATAGATAAAGATAAAAAATAGAAACACCCATATGAGGATAGAAAAAGGAGAGAATCATGAAAGCTGCAACAGGGACTGCTTGCCATACATTTGGCGAATTACTGCAGGGGCAGTATGATGGCGTGCCGTTCCTCGTTTCCCTGCCGATTCAAAGCTATGTCAGGGCGACGTTTTATCCCGGAGGAGCGGGGGAACTCATCACATCCCCTCGCAAAATTAAAGTGCGCCGCATTCTGCGGCGGCTGATGAATGAATATGAGATTCCATTCGAAGGGACATTGCTGCTCGAGCAGTCGCTTCCTGAAGGAAAAGGATTTGCCACGAGTACAGCAGATATGGTTGCGGCTTGCCGTGCTGTATCAAAGGCGTATCGGCTTCATCTGCTGCCGCATCATATTTCGTCGCTTCTTGTACAGGTCGAGCCGACAGATGGCATTATGTATGATGAGATTGTGGCGTACCGCCATCATCAAGGAGAGGTAATCGCTTCGCTCGGTCAATTGCCACCGCTTCGGATCATTGGCGCAGATCGGGGAGGAAGAATTGACACCGTGTCATTCAATCGACAGGCACAGCCTTATACGGTACAAGAAGAAAAGGAGTATGAAAAACTGCTTGTAATGCTTCAGGAAGCATGTCGTTCGGGAGACAGCGAGCTGATTGGTTATGTGGCAACCAAAAGTGCAGATCTGCATCAGAAGCGATTGTCACACCCTGATTTTGAGCGGATGAAAGAGATGTGCCGCGAAATTGGGGGGCTTGGTGTGACGATTGCTCACAGTGGAACACTGGCCGGAATCTTACTTGATGCGTCTTCATCTGATTACATCGAGCAGGAGAAAAAATTGTGCGAGCGAATGAAGGGATGGCATCGGCCTCTGTATAAGTTTTCCGTCGCAAGAAGTCAGAAAGGGATACACGTATGAGTCAACCGTTTCTAAATCACACGTTTTATCGGTCTTCCATCTGGCCGGATCTTACCATTACGAATACAGATGAACATGTACTGATACGCACAGTAGACCCGATGACTGTGTTTAGCAATGCGCTTTGGCAGGGGGGGCTTACGCATGCGTCCCATTTTGTCAATTGGAAAGTCCCGCTTGATTACCGCTGTGCCGACCCGGTGGAGCTTATGCGTACCCAGATTAGGGTTTGGGGATATCCTGTAGGTCGCACGGTCGGACTGCAAACAGCGGCCAAACTGACCCATGCGTCGATCCAGGAAGAAGCGGGCGATAAATATCGCCTCATTTGCTGTGTGACAGCAGGAACAGGCAATGCAGCAAGGGCTGGGAGGGAACGAACTACCTTCTCAGCGTATGCGTGCGGAACGATTAACACGTTTGTACTCATTGACGCCAGCATGACAACATCTGCCATGATTAATGCCATTATAACGGCGACAGAGGCGAAAGCAGCGGCTCTTCAAGATCTTGGGATTACGGAAGAAGCCGGGGAGATTGCAACGGGTACGACAACGGACGCAGTCGTGCTTGCGTCAAGCCAGAATAAACAATATGGTGATCCGCACCAGTTTGCCGGAGTGGCGACGACGATTGGCAATGCGATTGGCCGGCTTGTGTATCAAGCTGTGTATGAGGCAGTTGCCACACAGAAGGAGGGCTAGTATGGAGCGGGCTTTTGTGTTACTAGCCGCTTATATCATTGACCTTGTAGTCGGTGATCCGCGTTGGCTCACGCATCCAGTTGTCTATATGGGACGTGCGATCAAGTGGTTAGAGAACAACATCCGGCATGCTTTTCCAAAGGAGGAGCAATTGAGGCGGGCGGGAATCTTTTTGCCGATCCTGCTTGTTGGGGGAAGCTTTCTCTTCGTATGGTTGTTGTTGAAAGCGTTGGCACTCATTCATCCATGGCTGGCATTCGTAGTAGAAGCCTGGCTCATCTCAACGACCATTGCGACAAAAGGGCTGGCGCAGGCGGGCAGAGAGATTTACCAGCTATTGCAGCAGGGAGATCTGGAAGGTGCGCGTCGGGCACTTTCGATGGTTGTCGGACGAGACACGCAGTTTTTGAATGAGCGGGAAGTATCGCGTGGTGCAGTGGAGACAGTAGCAGAGAATATCGTCGATGCGATTCTGTCGCCGTTATTTTATGCAGCACTTGGCGGTGCTCCACTCGCGATGGCATATCGCGCTGCTAATACGCTTGATTCGATGGTCGGCTACAAAAATGATAAATATCGGAACCTTGGTTGGGCGTCAGCCCGGTTTGATGACTTAGCCAACTACATTCCGGCCCGGCTGGCGGCGATTGTGCTGACTGGGGTCAGTTGGATCATGCGGTATAATTCGCGCGGCTGCCGGGATATGATTCGGCGTGATGCACGTCTGCACCCGAGCCCGAACAGCGGATTTACGGAGGCGGGCGTAGCCGGGGCGCTGGAGATTCAGCTTGGTGGCTTGAATTATTATCAGGGCATTCCCTCTAAGCGAGCGAAGCTTGGTGATCCAGTACGACCAATCGAGCCAGAGGATATTCGGCGTACGATTAGCCTGATGCACGGCACTGCATTTTTCTTTCTACTATTTAGTCTGCTTGCTGTACTGTTTGTTTCACTTCTTACATAAGTAGTATGATCCGGAATTTATGGTTAAAAAGTCGCTTCCGTGGAGCGACTTTTTTTTATGGACAGCGTCCAATAGGATAGAGAGCACAAGAGCGAGGGGGAGACGAACGTGAACAGCAAAGAAGAAATCATTCGCCAGGTGAGAGAAATGGGGAGCGAGAATAGGAAGGCAACAGTCTATCACTTGCCATACGGGGAGGTCGAATCAGAATCTGTCCAAGAGCCAGTTCCTCCAAAGTCAAAAAAGAAAATGTGGCTGCTGCGTGTTCCAGGGATGCGCATGTGGAAAAAAGTACGCGGCTTTCTAGTAGCAATGGTAGTCGGAGGATTGTTTGTGGCAGGCGGTATGGTGATGGGTGATAAATGGTTTAGTACGCCTATGAACAGTCAGACCGTGGTCGAAGAGGTACGAGAGCTTTCGTATTTGACGACGGCAGAAGCAGTGGTCACCACTACTCTTACAGGTGAAGATGCCTACAAGTTTTATAATATGGAGCTTCCAGGCACAAAGCGGGTCGTACATATGGATGTTCCAGCTAAATTGCTTGCTGGCATTAACATGAAGCAGGTAACAGAAAATAATATATCCATTGATCAGGCAAGCAAGCAGATTACCATCCTTCTGCCGCATGCCAGTTTTTTGCAGGAGCCAAACATCGACATGGATAAAGTAAAGCTGTTTTCAGAATCAGGCATGTTCCGCCGAGATTTATCACCTGAGGAGCAGCAAGAATTGCTTGTAGAGGCACGCAGTAAGCTGGAGCAGGAAGCAGCTGAAAGTGGTGTGCTTCAGACAGCGGAAGATCGGGCGGTGCGGGTATTACAGCAGATTTATAAGCCGGTTGGTTATCGTGTGAACGTGGCCTTTCAGTAATAAACTCTTGAAATTCAGCTAGTAGATACGGAATAATAGAAGCAGAGAGAAACCGGAGTTTTGTAAGTGAAGTGAAGTGAGGTGAAACGTATGGATATGAACGATCTGTTTACGCTTGGGCTTGATCCGTTTGAATTTATGATTTATATGTTCCTCATTCAATTTGGTTCCAAGCGAGATTGTGGAATCTTTCCGTCAATCCGAAAAATTGCAGCTGTGTGCAACATGAATAAGAATACAGTAGAGCGAAAGATAAAAAGCCTCGAGGAAAAACAGCTCATTAAAGTACACAAATATCAGAATAAAAATTGCTATGAGTTTTTACCAGTAGCACAGCCATTAGTATTGCAGGAAAGCTAATCGGCAAAGAAAAACAAGGCCAGGGAAAATACCGGCGGCTGACCGGGATCTTCTCGGGCCTTGTTGTCTTTTTATAGCAGAGGGGAGAGCAGACGAGCGATGGACTCAAGTACTCGATGATGCCATGGTCGTCTTTGATAGTCGGCTAAGGTCAACTCTTTGCTATCTTTGAGATCGTCGAAGAAGTCGGCTTCTAGCTTGGCAACAGAATTGCTGTTATATAAAATAGCATTCACTTCAAAATTATGCTGAAAGCTGCGAATGTCCATGTTAGCTGTGCCAATCGATGCAACCAGCCCGTCAACCAGTAAAATTTTGGCGTGGACAAATCCAGGTTGATACAGATAAAAGCGCACCCCTGCTTCAAGAAGTTCCTGAAAATACGAGCGAGACGCCCAGAAAACCGTATGATGGTCAGGGCGGCTCGGGAGCAGAATCCGTACATCAAGGCCGCTTAACGCCGCTGTTTTAAGCGCCATTGTAATGGAATCGTCAGGCACGAAGTACGGAGAAGTAATATAGATTTTCTCCTGAGCAGTAGCGATGATCGAAAAATACATCTGCCAGATCAGCTCCCAGTCTGAATCTGGACCGCTTGCAGCGATCTGGATGATCTCCTCTTCTTCGATCTCGCCAAGCGGTGGGAAATAGCGGTCATTATTCACATTTTGGCCGGTTACGAAAAACCAGTCTTTCAAAAAGATATTCTGAAGAAGATATACCGCTTCCCCCTTAAGTTGGACATGGGAGTCTCGCCAGAAGCCAAAACGTGTGTCCTTACCCAAATATTCATCCCCGATGTTTAGCCCGCCGACAAAGCCAATTTTACCGTCTACGACGACAATTTTGCGGTGATTGCGGTAGTTGAGCTTATTATTTAAAAACGGAAGAATTACCGGGAAAAAGGTTGCAACCTCCACCCCTGCCTCCCGCAGTTCAGCAATATAGGCTCGATCAAGCCCCACACTTCCGACCCCATCATAAATAACCCGTACCTTTACACCTTGTCGTGCTTTATCGATCAATACCTGCTTGAATTGCTGACCAGTAGCATCATGACGAATGATGTAGAATTGGAAATGAATGTGATCCTTCGCCTCAGACATGTCGGCAATCATCTGTCGGAATGTCTCATCCCCGTTCGTCAGAATACGGGAGGCATTGTGAACGGTAAAAGGTGACTGGGATACATTCGTCATCAAATTCAGCAAACGGCGCTTGGAGGCCAGGTGCGGATACATCCAGAAATCGCTTTCTTTTAGCAGAGGGCGTGGACGAGTCTCAAGCTTTTTTAAGACGTCCGCGTTGCTAATAAATTTATGACGAAATAGTTTTCGCTTACGTACATTGCGCCCGATCAAGACATATAAAATAAAGCCAACAATAGGGAGGAAATTCAAGACAATGAGCCAGGCGACTGTACGTGATGGATTGCGGTTCTCCAGCACAATGAGAAAGGCAATCAAAAACACGGACAGGGAAAAAAGAAAGGTAAAATACGGCTCAATGATTCCCCAGAAAGAAGTAGCCGGGTGGCCAGAGGCAGTTGCTAGCTCAAGAACCGGGCTAGAAAAGTTCCATATCATCGTACACCAACCTTGTATGTTATTATGGTTTATTATATATAGAAAGTTATCGGGAAGAAAGGAAGTTAACGATGCTTAAACGTTATTTGACAGTTCGACCTGAAGGGGAGACAGAAATTGACATCAAACGTTCACGGTTTATTAGTTATGTGAAGCGGGTGGAGACACCGGAAGAGGCTGTGACGTTCATTCAAGGAATTAAGAAAAAACATTGGGATGCCACACATAACTGTTCAGCGTATATCGTAGGTGAGCACGATCAGCATCAGAAAATGGATGACGACGGTGAGCCGAGTGGTACCGCAGGCAAGCCGATTCTGGAAGTGATAAAGAAAAAAGGGCTAAAGGATACAGCAATTGTCGTGACCCGTTATTTTGGCGGCATCAAGCTTGGGGCAGGCGGTTTAATCCGCGCTTACGGCAAATCGGCCAGCGCAGGAGTTCGAGCAACCGGCGTAGTGGAGCGAATTCTTACACGCGGCCATCATTTTGCCTTTGATTATACGCATTGGGGTAAGGTGGAGAATGAATTAAATGCGCATGGCTATCAAGTTTTGAACGTTGAATACCTGGATCGGGTGACGGTGACAGTAGGGGAAGAAGAGGGCAAGGAAGAGCCGCTTACGAGCTTGATGATCAATCTGACAAGCGGGCAGGTCGAGTGGACACCGGGAGACCTGGCATATATCGAGCGTTTGCAGGAAGCAGAAGATGATATTGATCTGGAAGAGGATGAATAACAGCAGGGTGAACTAGCTAGCGGAACAATACTCGCATTCGTTACGGTGGTTGGTATAATAGACGAGGACATATACTTTATAGCGAAAGGACGAAGCGATATGCATTATGCAGCATTTTTACCGATTATCGACCAGGAGAAAAACAAAGAGCATCGCCCGGCCCATCTTGCACACATTAACGAACTGTTTAAGCAAGGAAAAGTAATGGCAGCAGGCCCTTTCACAGATGGAAAAGGTGGTCTTGTCATTTACATCGCCGATACGTATGAAGAAGCGCTGGAGATGGCTGAGAAAGATCCGGCTGTAACATCAGGTGCCCGCACACTGGAGTTACGGGAATGGGGCGCACTGAATTTGCCGCTTGAAGGATAAGGAACGGCACACTACTTTGGTGTGAGGAGGAATACAAATGGAAGTAATCAAAATTTCACCGCGCGGTTACTGCTATGGGGTTGTTGATGCGATGGTGCTTGCGCAGCAGACAGCTAAAAACTTTGATCTGCCGCGTCCGATTTATATTCTCGGCATGATCGTACACAATCGCCACGTTGTAGAGGCGTTTGAAGATATGGACGTGATCACGCTTGATGGTCCAGATCGCATGGAGATGCTGGAGCGAGTGGAGAAGGGAACGGTCATTTTTACGGCACACGGCGTGTCTCCGCAAGTGAAGGAGCGTGCTCGTGAGAGAGGGCTGACAGTAGTCGATGCGACCTGCCCGGACGTTACGAAAACGCACGACTTAATCCGTGAGAAAACTGCGGAAGGCTACCATGTGATCTACATCGGCAAGAAAGGACATCCAGAGCCGGAGGGAGCGTTCGGTGTAGCACCGGGGCGGGTGCACCTTATTGAGAAAGAAGAAGATGTGGACAGGTTGCAACTTCATGATGAGAAGCTGATTGTGACGAATCAGACAACGATGAGTCAGTGGGATATTCGTCATATTATGAATAAGGTGATTGCATGTTACCCAGCGTGTGAAGTGCATAATGAGATCTGCCTGGCGACGCAGGTGCGTCAGGAAGCGGTTGCTGAGCAGGCAGGAGAAGCAGACTTGCTTATTGTAGTCGGTGATCCGCGCAGTAATAACTCTAACCGTCTGGCACAGGTGTCGATGGACATCGCAGGCACACAGGCATATCGGATTGGAGACCTAAGCGAACTCGATATTGAATGGTTGAAGGGTAAGCAAAAAGTTGCCGTGACGGCCGGAGCTTCTACGCCAACACCGTTGACGAAAGAAGTGATCAGATTTCTAGAGCAGTTCGATGAAACGAAACCGGAGACATGGGAGAAGAAGCGAACTGTGAATCCACAAAAAATGCTTCCTACTTATAAGGGGTAGCAATTAAAAAGCAGACAGACCATAAAGGACTGTCTGCTTTTTTGTTGCCGAATTATTGGGCATTATAGTTGTATTTTGTTTCCCTTGAACATATAATTTGCATGAGGGAAACTTTTTGATTGAAAAACTAGGTGGCTTCTTTCCGCCATAAAAGTTTCTTTCGGGAAAAATATTGTGATACAAGCAACTTTTAGGCACCGAGGTAATAGTATAAATCATTGAAAAATCAATTTTGCATGAGGGAAAATTAATTTGTCTAAAGAAAGATGACGTATGAAAATAGGAGGGGAAGGCGAAGGTGAATTCTCTAGATACTTCTAACCCGGAAGTTTACGCTAATCCATCATATAAAGCGGATAAGACACTAGAAGCTGCCCGTGCTTCGATTTCTGGACAACGCAAGGGAATACGGGCGTTACTGCCATTCCTAGGACCAGCATTTGTTGCATCAATTGCCTATATTGATCCGGGCAATTTCGCCACAAATATTCAAAGCGGATCTCAGTTTGGATATAAAATGCTCTGGGTAGTAGTAGTAGCAAATTTAATGGCGATGTTATTACAAAACATGTCCGCAAAGTTGGGAATTGCAACGGGAAAAAATCTATCAGAATTGTGTCGGGACCATTTTCCGAAATGGCTTTCCTATACGATGTGGGTAGTATCAGAATTTGCAGCGATGGCAACTGATTTAGCCGAATTTTTAGGTGCAACTCTCGGTTTAAATTTGTTGTTTGGGATACCGATGCTGTACGCAACATTTCTCACAGGTATTGCCACATATCTTATACTCATGTTGGACCGCTATGGATTTCGACCACTTGAAAAATTTATTGCCGGGTTTGCCCTCATGATCGGGGGGTGTTATATTGTCGAAACCTTCTTATCCAAACCAGACTTCGGTCAAGTAGTATACCATAGTGTTGTACCATGGCTAGGAAACGCCGATAGTATAATGTTAGCTGTAGGAGTTATAGGCGCAACGGTAATGCCTCATGCGATCTATCTTCATTCTAGCTTGACGCAAAACAGGATTGTACCACGTAATGATGAAGAAAAAATCAAGATTTACAAATTTAATACAAAAGAAGTCATTATTGCGCTATCGTTTGCAGGCTTTGTTAACCTTGCGATGATGTATATGGCTGCTTCCGTTTTTAACGACAAGGGTCATACCGATATTGCAGATATTCAGTCTGCTTACCACACACTTACTCCATTATTGGGATCTGCAGCAGCGAGTGTTTTCCTAGTTTCTCTACTTTGTTCTGGAATTTCAAGTTCTGTTGTAGGAACGATGGCAGGGCAAGTCATCATGCAAGGATTTGTAGGATTTTCTATTCCTATTTGGCTTCGACGAGTTATTACCATGTTACCGACTGTTATCGTTGTTGCTTTAGGCGTTGATCCAACGCAAACTCTTATAGTCAGTCAAGTGATATTAAGCATTGTACTTCCCGCCCCGATCATTGCGTTGATTTACTTTACTAGGAAGAAAGAGATCATGGGAGTTCTTGTGAATTCTAAAAAAGTAACCGTATTATCCATCATTTCAGCTACATTGATTTTAGGGTTAAATTTGTTCTTAATTTATCAAACCTTTGCAGATTTTCTTCACCTGTAGACATAGCATTAGAGATCACGTCAAAACAAAAATAAATTTCCCTAGAGTATTTTGAGCAAATGAAAAGCCTGGCATGTCCTTTATAGGATAGTATGCCAGGCTTTTGCTTGTATGTGATTTTTTTGTTTTAATAATTTTCAAAAAATACTTGCTGTACTAAGACAGAGGTGTTATGATACAGATAACAAGAAAACGGATATGGAGGGATTTTGTTATGATACAGAATCATGTAGGTCGCCAATATTGCCTGTCGCGTGAAATGAGATCATTTGTTGTCGAGGAGATGGATCGTCTATTCTTCGCCTGTCGTTATGAAGGTTCGAATGAAGGCTTTGTGATTGAGAAAGATGCATTCCATCGTCAGGTACAGCGCGGCCGCATTGTAGCAGGTCCAGTTGACACGGCACTCGCTATTTAAGTAGGAACCAGGCGTCAGTCCACCGCATAGGATACAGAGAAAAAGGTGATGCGGATGAGACGACGGGCATATAGGAGACAACAGAGCTCCTGTAATGAAGTGAAACAGGGGCACGTAGCGGTTCCAGAAAACTTTTTGATGATTCAGCAGTTCGTGGATAAAGGGGGAAATCCATGGCGGCTGAATCCGGTTGAGACAGCAGAACGAGTCGGAATCGCCAATTTAGGCTTTAGTCCGGGGGACAAATTTGTCTTCCGTAGCTACTATGTAGATTACGGTTCCGGTTTAAATCATGCACTGGTTGATGCGCAGCATGGAATTTGTAAGTTCCTTGTTGAGTTGTATCAACCGGTACGCCAAGGAGGCTCAGGTATCTGGGCCGTACAGAGAGTTACATTATTAGGTGTATAGTTGATCGATAGGAAAAGAGCAGGCTGCTAACAAGCAGCCTGCTCTTTTTATTTTACTTCAAGCGTTCCGCTGAATCCGACTTCAGGATGTCCGGGTGTATCCGAGATAAATGTGAATATGCCTTTTTTGACTGCCTGGAATTCAATGGTACTCAGCTCATCTTTTTTAAGGTCCCGTGAGAAAATATGATAATCAGGGAGTGTGAAATTGTGGACCTGATTATCAGCGTTGCGAATTACGAGCGATACGGTATCCCCCTGCTTGCATATTAGATGTTTGGGAGAGAATCCGTTTTTTGTGATCATAATCGTTTGGGACACTCGGGTTGTAAGTGTAAAAACACGGCCATGTTGCTGATTCCAGGCAAATACGGCTATATTGATCGCAAGCAGTAGCAGGACCCATCCAATACGAGTGCGACGCATTAACGTTGAGGACTTTCGGGGCCGGCACCCGGCTGTGTTTTGCTGCGGAACTGTTCAGCTAGATTAACTGTGAACAGATGGTGTGTCGGATAGAAATATACATACGGCTCAATGCGACGGTTTTCTGGTGTGATTTGGAACATCCACATTTCGGGAGTTGTCATTGTACCTTCGTTCATGCGGACATTGTAATAAACAGTATCCCAGTATCCATTTTTATAAGAGAGTAACGTTAATTGACCGTGCAGACGAGCAAGTGCATCGCTCGCAAAGCGCGGATCACGAATGACGGGAGCGGGGAAGACAGGTGTAAGTCCATTTTTATCTGTTTTGGTTCGGTATCCGTTCTCAGCTACTACGACTTCTGCATCTGCGAGCGGTTTCTGAGTAGTCGAATCAATGACTCTGACTTGAAGCGGAGCCCACCTGTCCCATTTGTTTGCACCTGGGATGTCAGGTCCTGGCTTTATAGGTGGCTGTAAGGTCAGGGGATCGCTGCTTTGACGCTGAACGGTCTTATATTTAAACTCTGGAAGAGGCTTGTGTTCGGGCTGTGGCGCCGCCTTAGTCTGGAGAGGCAAAGCGCTAAGCAGTGCAGACAGCAGAAGAGGGGGCAACCACTTTTTCATATGTTTTCCTCCAATCATGGGATTTTCACCAGCTTTTTGCCTTCGTAATAGAATTGCAGGATTTCGAGCATATTTTTGCTTTGTTTGTCTGCTAAGTATTGACTTCCATTTTGAGACATTTTTTGAGCGTTACGGTATTGATAGTTCGGGTCATTTGGATAGCCTGCACGATAGTTCAGCTCAAAAATTGTATCATCTTGTTTTACATAAGCAAGGTCCATGACTTCATCGAATGCAGCATTGGTACGCGGCATGCTAGTACCTTCCCGATACACCTGGAAGTTGGTCGTGTTATCAACCGCGAACTTCTGATTATCAATCGTTACCGTATTGAGCGCGTGGTACCAGGCGAACATTTTGATGGCCATTGCGCCAGCTTTCAGAGATTCGGGCTCCCAGGTTGGCAGCCATTCGTTCGGCAGTACATTACGGATATACGTTTCAAATGGCAGGGACATTACATACAAAATACGGCCGCGTGGATTCGGTTCACCACCTGGCTTACTCTCACGTACGGCCACAAGCAGACTGCCTGGAACGGGAGTTTGTCCAATCTTAGCTTCAGTTTGCGCGTTTGCTGCTGGTACGGTTCCAAATAGTTGGATCGCTAGACAAACGAGTAGAACCGCACACAGCGTGTAAAAAGAATAACGGCGCATGCATATTCCTCCTTTACTATGTAAGCATCTTTCTTGCTATGACTTAGTATGGGAAGAAACGGTTATTTTGTTCGTTGAAATAATTGGAAATTAGGATATAGGAAAAAGCCTGCATATTCTCTATAGGAGAGTATGTCAGGCTTCTTTATCGAATGTCTATGAGATTTTAAACTGTTTCATTAACTGCTCAAGATTTTCAGCTGTTTTGAACAAGGAAGAAGCCGATTCTTGAATGTTATTCATAATAGCCAATTGATCTTCAGCGGATTCTACAATTTGATTTGTATTATCAGCAGATTGTTTCGCTACATGGTTCATAGATTCTACAGAAGCAGTGACCTCTTCTGTGCTTGCAGACATTTGTTCCGACACAGCAGACATTTCCTGAATTTGATCGGAAGCATTTTCGACAACATGCATAATTGTGCTAAACATTTCATTTACCTGGTGAATGACAGAAATACCGGATTGTACATTTTGTTTGTTTTCATCCATGGATTGAACAGCTTGGTCGGTATTGATTTGAACCTTCGTAATCAATTTACTAATTTTATCTGCGGATGCTCCGGTTTGGTCAGCCAGCTTCCGAATTTCATCGGCGACAACAGCAAACCCTTTGCCAGCTTCGCCAGCTCGCGCGGCTTCGATAGCGGCATTTAATGCAAGTAAGTTGGTTTGTGCTGCTACTTCAGTAATCAGTTGAAGGATTTGTCCAATTTCTTTTGAGTCATCGTTAAGTGTTTGCACAATAGATGCTGTCTTTTGTGTGGCATCTTGTATTGATTTCATTTGTTGAATCGATTGTTGAATCGATGAGTTCCCTTGATGGACTTGATTTATGATTTCGGTAGAGCCTTCTGCGATAGTAGAAGCTGTTTCGGCTACACGTTGAATACCGATGGCCATTTCTTCGATTGCTTGTACACTTTCTTCCGCACTTTTTTCTTGTATGATTGCTCCATTTGCCACTTTCTGAACGGAAACGGTTAGTTCATTAGCTGAGTGCGTTCCTTGATCGGTATTCGTTTTTAATTGAGAAGCGGAAAGAGCGACATTGTCTGTAGTTTCTTGTATATTTTCAAGCATGTTCTTGATGTTCGTTTTAATCTCAATGAGAGCAATCGCTAGATCTTTAATCTCGTCTTTCCGGCGTAATGATCGCTCAGAAACTTCAAAAGAAAAATCTCCATTCGCCATTTTCTTACAGTGTTCAATTGTTCGTCTGATTGGTTGTACGATATTTCTTGTGATAAATACGAGTATCACCGCTAGGATAATAACTCCCACAATGGCCATGATCGCATTTGTTGTCATAATTTTATTGGAATCAGCCATGACCTCATTCATAGGTGCAGCTACAACGTACGCCCAAGGAGTAGTCGTATTTCCAATTGGAATCGGTTGTGTAACTTTATATAAATTTGTTTTAGCAGTTGGAGAATAGTCCGTAATCGTATAGCCTGTTCCGGTTGTTAGAGCGTGTTTAAGCTGTTCTTTGTTCTGTAATCCTTTCATATCGTCTATTGTTTTACCGATATTATCCTTGTTTGGATGAGCGACAAATGTACCATTGCTCGATAAAAGTACACCAAATCCAGAATCATAAACTTTGAGTTTGCTGTTCAATTCATTCAAATGGTCAAGAGAAACGTCAATTCCCACAACACCGATGAATTGGTCATGTACAAACATGGGAACAATTAACGAGGTAATCAGTACTTTTTTTCCATGTATTTCGTAAAAGTATGGATTCATGATGGTTTCTTTTCCGGATTTCTTAGGAAGGAAATAGTAATCAAAGTCACTCGTTTCTTTCATAGACTCCGTTCCTTCGATACGTGAAGTAGTGATACCGTTGTCTCCACGCGCCCAGAATAAGCTGAAGCGTCCAGCTTGGTCATAATCACTTGCATAGCGGGTCTGGATGGCTTTATCTCCTAAGGCATTTGGTTCAGAAACACTCCATACACCGAGAAAATCTTTGTTTTTTTCTAACGTGCTTTTTAACATATTTTTATATGTGTCCGGTGATATGTTATTTGATTCTTTCATTGATTCGATTGTGTACGCGAGTGTACGGGCTGAATCAAGAGGGGATTGGAGCTGCAAAGAAATACGATTTGCTTGTTCAGTTGCCAATGATTTTGCTAGTTTTTCGGCTTCTTTTTCTGTCATATTTTTGGATAAAACCGATGTTGTGCCGAATATTGCAGAAAATATTAAGAGAACAGCACCGAGAATAATGAGAAGACTTCGTGTTTGTAGGTTCATTACCTCTTACTCCTTTGGGTATTAAAATTCAGGTCCATTGTACTAATGATACGTCACTTTCATATAAATGGTAAATAAAATATTTGTACAATTTCGTACATTATTTGCGTACAGATGCAAGCCTAAGGAAAGTACCTGCGTAAGAAAAAACCGCAATCCCTATTTCCAATAGGAGTTGCGGCTAAAAATATATGGGGGGTTCTGTGGGAATTTGGTGTTCCATTTACTTATTCACATAGAAGTGTAATGGGTAAGTTCGGTATTGAGCAGGCGGTAGTTTTTCTGTCGTATAAAATCCTGCCGGAGCTTGTAATAGCTGCGGAATACGGTTTACAATTGTGGCACATGTCAGTTCAACCGTCGCCGGACAGGAAATTTTCACTTCTGTATTGGGCTCGCCTTTAATCACCCAATCATTACGATCAACTTCATTTTCTGCATATACTTTTCCGATGCACTCCGTCACGATTACAGGTCCCTGATGTGTTACAGTTGTTACGACCGCAGACATGCCTGTAGCATCTCCTGCTGGAATGGTTTTATCTAATGTTTGTGAATACAAGTCTTGTTTACATGTAGTTGGCACAAGTTCTTGATTCATTGATTTTATGGTCCAGCCGAACTGTGAGCATAACCATTCGTTCGCATTCCACATGAAGGACGGCAATTCATTATTGCATGCAATTTTCTCTTCGAACTCTTGCAACGTTAGTCCAGCGCCATGAACGTTAGCAAGTGCAATCCCATATTCTTCAACGTTATAACTGGACTGGCCTTCGATACGGATAATTTGATGTGTGGCACCTGCTAATGTTGTAATCAGATTTCCCCAGAATACATCTTGGTAGCCGGAGCCGGTTAATGTGCAGTTGTTTTCTTTTGCCAGACGATCCAGGCGGTTCGTTAGTGCTGGTGCTGTTGTCCATGGGTAGAATGCTTCTTCGCATGTGCTAATGGCATTTACACCATGTTTTGCTGCTAATTCAAACGCTGCATATGTATCAGATAGCAGACTTGTAGTTGAAATGATACAAACATGAGCGTCACACTCTTTGAACACTTGCTCTGCATCAGAGCGAACAGGAATATTGAGTTGAACGCCTAACTCTGCTACCTCTCCGATATCTTTACCAACACGACTTGGATTACGATCAATTGCTCCAACGATTTCTGCTCCTTTTTCATAAAGGTATCGAAGAAAGTACTTTCCCATTTTTCCACAGCCATATTGGATTACTCTTATTTTTTCTCTCATCTTTTCTCTCCCATTTCTATTTTTTCATAGCATCGATTCTATAGTAACGATTAATTTACTTTTTTTCAATAAATGTGTTATTTTTATATTTTTATCCAAAAATGATGTCGTAAGAAATGTGCAGGTGGAATTAAAAGAATACTTGCAACTTGTCAACTGAATCTTTTAATAGTATATTTACTATAAAAAGATAATTAAGGGGAGGATATTTTTATGAATGACTTTGTATCTCTAGTAAAAGAAAGACGTTCGGCTAATAAGTTTATTCAGGGAGTGACAATTCCCCAAGAAGAGTTAGACGAGATGTTTTCTCTTGCCAAATTTGCTCCTTCAGCATTTAACCTACAGCATGCACATTATGTAGTTGTTACGGATCCTGATATAAAGGAAAAGGTATACGAGGCTGCATACAAACAATATAAAGTTCATACAGCTTCAGCAGCTATTCTAGTACTCGGAGATACACAAGCATATCAAGAAGTAGAGAAGATTTATGAGGGAATGCTTCATTTAGGTGTGTTAAATAAGCAAGAGTATGATATGACTGTAGAAAGCATAATTCAGATGTATGAGAATGGTGGAGATATGTTCAAGCGGGATGAAGCCATTCGAAACGCTAGCTTATCCGCTATGCAGTTTATGTTAATCGCAAAATCGAGAGGCTGGGATACTTGCCCTATGATCGGTTTTGATCCTGAAGTTATGCGGAAAACGTTACATATCCCAGATAGGTATATTCCGGCTCTACTAATTACAATCGGGAAAGAGGATACCTCCAGCCAGAGACCACGTGGATATCGTAAGCCAGTGAGGGAATTTGTTACATATCAATCGTTTTGACTATAAAAAACCTGACATTCTACTCCTATACGGAAGATGTCAGGTTTTTATTTATGATCTTTATAGTTGTTCGAATTGTGGTGATAAAGTTCTAGGTATAAAGTATCCAATCGTATGAGATTTATGTTAAAATCAGTGAATAATATGAGGTTATATAGTTTGGTATGCTAGATAAGGTGGAGAGAGGGCGAAATAGAAATGAAAAAAATGAAATTTTCTTTGCAACATTTAATTGTATTTGTCGCTCTTTTAACATTTATTTTTACTCTCGGCAGCAGTTTATGGAGTGGTTATAGTACTGATAAACAAGCGCTTATTACAAATACCTTAGAAACCAATCGTGTATATGCTCAAAAACTCGCAAAAACAACAAATATTTTTTTGAAATCGACGATGCAAACTTTACAATACAGTTCCAAGGATATTGCTCCTTTTATGAATAAGGATGAGGGAAAACTTCTTCATGAGGCGAATCGTTTAAAAATACAGACAAATATTTTTAACTCTGTGATCATCGCGAATGCTGAAGGTAGAATTTTAGCTACATCACCCCAGTCTCTGCATATAAAAAACAAAATGCTCACATCGCCTGGCGGTCAGCAAGCTTTAAAAGAAAGAAAGCCGCTTATCTCAAAACCATATACTGCCATAATAGGAAAACTTGTTATCTTTATTTCATATCCCATTACCGATGAAAAGGGAAACTATCTTGGGCTAGTGGGGGGGACGCTTTATTTGAAGGAAACGAATGCATTGAATGAACTGCTAGGACAGCATTTTTATAAAGATGGTTCCTATGTTTATGTAGTAGATGGGGATGGCCGCATTATTTATCATCAGGATCCTACCCGAGTCAACGATCTTGTAGCAGAAAATCATGTCGTTCAAAAGCTTATAAAAGGAAAGAGTGGAGCTGAACGAGTGATAAATACGAAAAGCAAAGACATGCTTGCTGGGTATGCATATGTTCCAATTGCGGATTGGGGAATCGTTTCACAGCGTCCAATAGAGATGGCATTAGCACCTGCTACGAATATGATTAATGAAATGATAAAAAAATCACTTCCTTTCTTACTCGTATCGCTACTAGTTATTTGGTGGATTTCTAAGAAGATTGCTCAACCTTTGCATCAATTGGCGCATTATACTGAGAACAGCACAGAATTTAATCAAGAAAAAAGCATAGAGAATGTATCTGCCTGGTACTATGAAGCGATTCAATTGAAGAAATCCCTTCTGCACAGCTTAGCTTTCTTGCATGATAGAATTAATGATTTTATGTATCAGTCTACAACTGATCCATTAACAAATCTCACAAATCGCCGAACAATGGATGAAAGAATGAAGAAATGGACAGAAAGCAGCACGCCTTTTTCATTAATCTTATTGGATATCGATCACTTCAAGAGTATTAATGATACGTATGGACATTCTGCAGGGGATGAAGTTTTGATATTGTTAGCGAAAAACATGAGAGAAGTTACGCGGGAGCAGGATGTATGCTGTCGTTTCGGAGGAGAGGAGTTTCTGATCCTTCTTCCTTATACGGGGAAAAATGAAGCCTCTAAGGTAGCGGAACGATTACGAAGGAGTATGGAAACAAGCACAAGTTCATTTGGCGAGGTTGTAACCATTTCAGCGGGGATTTCTTCTTATCCTGATTGTACAGCTGAAATAACAAAACTAATCGAGTTAGCAGATGAATGTTTGTATAAAGCTAAAAAAAGCGGAAGGAATCGTACGATTGTATTTGAGAATTCTACTAGCACGCAGAACAGTGCCCCCTATTAGATAACTTGACTCTGTTTTGTAATAAAAGCCTGACATCTTCCTTATAGGATCGTATGTCAGGCTTTTATATGTTTCTATAGGGGCTCCTATATACTACAGCCGCAGCCTCCGCTTGAGCAGGATGGCGCAATCTCTTCTAGGCGACCAATTGGAAACGCTTTTTCTTCGTCTGAAGAGCGGAAGTGGCCCCATGCCATAACGCCGTTCAGGTAGCGGACAAAAAACGGTTCCTCATAGCCGATCACGATATATTCCTGACCGGACATATAATCATCTGGATCAAGCAGATAAGAGCGGGCCATAAAAAATTTTGATTCGAGAATCGATGCTTCCGAAATATATCCAGCCTGGTATTTACGCATGCTTTCCTGCCGAAGCTTCTGCATCTCGGCTTGTAGCTGTTGTTGAGTCATTTCGCTGTAGCGAATCATATGTGAACCTCCTATTCGAGTAGCTAATACCGTTAGTATAGCATAATGCAAACGAGGCTGCCCCAGTCGCTGTGCTACAGCTTTTGGGGCAGCCTCGTTTGTTAGTGTTATTGCATCTGTCCGCTATACGGAATCTGAGAGAGATAGCTGTTGAATTTCTGATACGCTTGATCGAGCTTCGGCTGCTGGGCAGCTTCAAGTGTATATATCCCTTGCTGGAACATGACATTATAGATGTCACGTGCGCACTGGTGCGTTTCTGTCAGGCACGTCATGATAGCTTGATGCAAGGAATCGTGACTTGCCTCACGTGTTGCGATGTTGAAGCCATCTGTTAAATACTTTTCAGTCGACAGAATGTCTGTGATGCGATCCATATCAGACATAGTTGTACCACTTGACTGTGCAGCCGGAGTTTTTGGATTTCCGATTTGTGTGTTTGGCATGCCGATTCCTCCTTATTGTGCTGGCAGTGATGCTGTTACGGAATTGTTGTTGTTCTGGCAGTGTTGAAGCAGCGTATTATAATGGCGCTGGTGCATCTGACCAGCCTGATCAATGATCTGTTTGATCTGCGGGTCGGTACATTCCTGTGCGTAGTGACTGCATTTTTTTGCGGCGACGAGCAGCCAGTTCATTTGGTCTTCTAAATAACCGAGGTCTTTTCCCGTAATTACTTGCGGTGGGGTGGTTAACATTGGTTGTTGAGCCTGACTTTGGCCTGTCATTTGTTGCTGCATAATGGATGCTCCTTTCAATCGTAGTGTACAGCTAGTAGTGTGTACAAAAAAAGCTGACGCATGCACTCATGCGTCAGCCATTGTAAGTTTTGCAATTTGGATGGTAATCGTGTGCAGTTCAATATTCAGATGCTGCACATACGTATCATATATATACTGTCGCACGGTTTCTGCGACTGCTGGCAGGGAAGAGCTGCGTCCTGTTTTTAGATGAAGTTCTACTGTGACAGTTGGCAGGTCATTTAGGTGAACTTCAATCTTGCCAACTCCTTCTACTTCAGGAACGGCAAGACAGCTCAAGGTTACCAGCTTGCGGAGCACGGTCTCAGCCACATGCATACGTCCACCGCCAAAATCAGGCTGCACAATCGTCGTCTCGCCAATGACTTCTTTGCGAGCGGAAAAAATCTGCTTACCCTGCTTAATCAAGCGGGAGAAGAAATTCTGATCTACCTGAATGTGTGGAATCGGAATGACATGCTTACCTTCTGTTTGACGTGTATATAAGGCTGCTTTGATCTGGCTGGATGAGCGAATATCTTCAATGGAAATGTACGTCTGAATCGGGCCGACTTCGAGTGCATCGGCAATGCGATTCACCATTTTACGCGATGTACCGAGTAAAAGAATGCGCTCGATGCCGTACGCTCGAATAGCATCTCGTACTTCTGTTCGATGCTCATCATAGAAAAAAATGGCCCGTTTAACAGCCTGCACGGTTGTTTTCTCATACTTGGCAGATGTACCGCATACTTTGCGCCCGCGATAAATCAGCAGGCCATCATCAATAATGGCCTGAATGTTATATTTATGTGCGACCTCAAGAGCGCTTGTGCTTTTGCCCGTTCCACTCGGGCCATGCAATGCAAAAACGTCCATACTGTGTCTCCTTTTGCTGAATAGAAGCGATTATTTGGATGTAATGGAGGACTGGGCGCCCATTTCTTCAGAACGTTCAGTAGCACGACGGATGCAAGCGCGAATAGCTTCCTGGAAACCATGCTCGGCCAGTACTGCCAGGCCAGCGGCGGTTGTGCCGTTCGGACTCGTTACATTGCGGCGTAGAACATCCGGCTCAGCACCTGGTTCAAGCAGCATGTTCGCAGCACCGATGATCGTTTGTAGGATGAGACGGCGGGCCACCTCAGGCGCAAGGCCGATGTCGCGTCCTGCGTCTTCCATTGCTTCTACGAGATAATATACGTAAGCCGGACCACTACCAGACAGTCCAGTAACAGCATGCAGTTCTTCTTCTTTGACAACTTCTACGATTCCAACCGCTTCAAAAATTGCTGTCGCAATCGCCATATCTTCATCTGTTGCATATTGACCTGGAGCAAGTGCGGTAGCGGACATGCCGATAGCCGCTGATGTGTTCGGCATAGTGCGAATAACGGCTGCATTATGACCGAGCAGACTGGAGATATAGTCTGTTGGTGTGCCAGCTAGCACCGAAATCACGAGTTGATCAGGACGTGTAAATGAACGAATGCCCTCGATTGCCGAGTCCACATCTTTTGGTTTCATAGCCAGTACGAGAATATCGGCTGTGCGAATGGCTGTTTCTTTGTCGGGTGCGGCAATGCCATAACGAGTAACAAGTTCGGTTATGCGCTCGCTGTTGCCACGGTTGCTCGCGAAAATTTGCTGAGAGGGCAGCAGTTTTTTCGAGACTAGCCCTGAGATGAGAGCTTCTGCCATGGAGCCTGCGCCGATGAAACAAATGCGTTTTTCCTGAAGCATAAGTAGGTACCTTCCTTAACGAATTTGGCCTGCGCCATGAATGATATATTTTGATGATGTGAGCGCTGGAAGTCCCATTGGGCCGCGTGCATGCAGCTTCTGGGTGCTGATGCCAATTTCGGCCCCGAAGCCGAATTCGAATCCATCGGTAAACCGGGTGGATGCGTTATGGTAAACGGCAGCGGAATCGACGCGAGTGAGAAATGCACGTGCATTTTCAGCTGATTCAGTAATGATCGCTTCCGAATGTTTGGTGCTAAAACGGTTAATATGAGCAATCGCTTCTTCAACAGAATCCACGATACCAATTGTCATAATGTAATCATTATATTCAGTTGACCAATCTTCGTCCGTCGCAGGGAGGATCGCCAGGTCAGGAGCCAGCTCACGGGTACGTGCGCAGCCACGCAGTTCCACATTTTTCTCTGTGAGAGCAGTTAGGATGTCAGTGAGATGCTGCTTGGCCCAGTCTGTATGAACGAGCAATGTTTCAGCGGCATTGCAGACGGCTGGCCGTTGTGTTTTGGCGTTGAGTACAATGTTTGTCGCCATGTCCAGCTTTGCGCTTGCATCGAGATAGATGTGGCAGTTACCGGCCCCTGTCTCAATAACCGGAACAGATGAATTCTCAACAACAGATCGGATAAGTCCTGCACCACCACGTGGGATGATAACATCGAGATAACCGTTCAAGCGCATCATGCGATTTACTTCTTCTCGTGTGCCTTCATCGAGCAGTTGGATGGCTTCAACCGGGATTGCTGTGTCCGTCAGTGCTTCGCGCAAGATGGTAACAAGTGTCCGGTTAGAATGAAGAGCGGAGGAGCTTCCGCGCAGGACGACTGCGTTGCCTGCTTTTAGGCACAGACCGGCTGCATCTACGGTTACGTTCGGACGCGCTTCATAAATGATGCCGATAACGCCGAGCGGAACCCGTACTTTTTCGACCTGCAAGCCATTTGGCAGCTCCCACGCTTCGAGAACATCACCGACTGGATCAGCGAGAGTCGTAACCTGACGTAGTCCGTCTGCCATATCTTTAATGCGTGCTTCTGTTAAGGTCAGGCGGTCAAGCATGGCATGCGTAATGCCGCTTTCTTTGGCAGCAGTTGTATCTTGCGTGTTCGCTTCAATAATATGTGCCATATGTGTCTCAAGCGCATCTGCCATGGCGAGAAGCGCTTGATTTTTTTGTTCGGTAGTCAGAGCTGTCATCGCAGCTGCTGCTTCACGTGCGTGAGTCGCTTTATCGATCAGATTCATTGAATAATCTCCTCCCGTGTGTCTTCTTTATCTTCTTCCATATATAACGTTACCCAGTTGTCGCGGTGAATCGCCTCGATCCGGGACGTTCCAAGTACTTCTTGACAGGCTGGACCAGATTCACCTTTAACCTGGCGAAGTTGATTTGCATCATAGCGTACTTCACCTTTGCCAAGGCGGCGGCCCAGTGTATCCCATACTTCTACCACATCACCTGCTAAGAAGCTTCCACCGACGTCTGTGATGCCAGATGGTAAGAGACTTTTTCCTCCGTATAGAAGGGCAGAAGCAGCACCCGCGTCGACTTCAATTCGTCCCGCACAGTCCGCATGGAAGGCGATCCATTGCTTGTGTGATTTAAGGGAGCCTTGCATTTCGTTACGGAAATACGTCCCTGCTCCTTCGTTTGCGAGAATACGCAGCAGCTTATCGGCTCCATCCCCGGTTCCAACGAAGATTTCGATGCCAAGGGAGAGAGCAAACTTGGCGGCATTAATTTTCGAGCGCATGCCCCCGGTGCCAACGCTTGAGCCTGCACCGCCTGCAAGCGCCTCAATCTCCGGTGTAATCTCATGTAGGAGACTGAATTTTCGCGCATGTGGATTTGAGCGAGGGTCCGCATCGTATAAACCGTCTGTATCAGTTAGGATCATTAGACCATCGGCATGTAGAAATCCGGCCACAAGTGCGGAGAGCATGTCGTTGTCACCAAAGGTTAATTCATCGACAGCCACACAGTCATTTTCATTAATAATCGGAATCATGCCCCGTTTAAGTAATTCATTCAGCGTATTGTACGCGTTGTGATAACGATTCCGTTTGGCAAAATCGTCTCGTGTCAGCAGAATTTGTGCGGCGGTTAATCCGTGTATGCCGAGTCCTTCATTGTATGCTTGAATAAGAAGCCCCTGACCAACCGCTGCAGCTGCCTGTTTGCCTTCGATAGTTACAGGGCGGGATGGATAACCAAGTGCGGTAAATCCAGCCGCAACTGCTCCGGACGAGACAAGAATGACATCATGCCCTGCCTGGCGCAGAGCTGCGAGTGCATCCACATGTCCGATTAATTTCTCGTGGGACAGCCCGCCGTTCGGATTGGTAAGAGAACTGCTGCCAATCTTCACTACTATGCGATTTTTCTTTTTGTTATCCATCCCGATCTCTCCTTTGTTTTATGCCAATAAAAAAGCCTTTCGTCCTTATTGAAATAAAAGGACGAAAGGCTAGCTTCCGTGGTACCACCTTGATTGACGCATGATTGTCGATATGCGCCCGCTCTCCTTTTTGGTAACAGGGTGAGGGAACCCCGGCTAGCTTCATTTGCCAGCACTCAGAGGGAGGTTCGGACATGCCATACGGCGAATCTCGCAGCCATGGATTCGCTCTCTGATCGCTGGGCGTATGTCGTACTAGTCCTCGTCAACGCATTGTGTATAAGTACTTTCATTATGTTGTCCCTTTATCCAATTGTCAAGCCAGCGTAAAAAATTGTAGATTGCATAATCTGTCAATCACTGCACACGCTAGTAAATGATTCTTTGGGAAGAAACGGGGGAACTGCCATGGTTGATTTTAAAAAGCCGAAAATAATCAAGTCAAAAAATAAACAGGAAGATGGCGAGGAAGAACAGAAGCAGCCATCGCCTGACATTACAGCATTCAAAAAAGATGATCGGCAGCTTCCGCCGTTTGATCAAATTCCGATCGATCCATCCAGCGAAGTGAACACAGCACGTTTGAAGGAAGCGTTCGATAATGTGGATGTGTTTGTCGCCCACTCGCTTCGTTTTGCACGGGCCCAAAAAGATGAGGAAGCGCCGCTATGTGGTGCGATTTATTTTTTGGACGATCTCGTTAATGAAGTGGTTGTTGATCTGCACATTCTACATCCATTGCTTGATATGGGACCGGGCCCATTCCTTACGAACATTGAGGAAGAAGTGTTAACGGCGAAGAAGTTCGCTCCGGTCGAAGATTTCAAAACAATGGTGGAAATGATTACATCCGGTTGTACGGTTGTGCACATTGATGGAATGAGGCATGCTGTTGCGGTGATTACACCGGGGTATCCTACCCGTTCCGTATCGGAGCCGGAGGCAGAGCCGCTTGTGCGCGGTCCGCGCGAAGGATTTACTGAGAAACTTCAAGATAATACAGCACTCATCCGTAAACGAATGCGTACACCTGATTTAAAGTCTGAGATGATCAAGCTTGGTCATCGCAGTCATACGGCTGTTTGCCTGATGTATATACGTGACCTCGTAGATGACAACGTGCTGGCTGAATTACATGCCCGTCTGGATCGCATTGATATTGATGTGTTGATTGAGAGCGCGGAGTTAGAGGAATTAATTGAAGACCAGGTATATTCACCATTTCCGCAGATTTTATCAACGGAGCGGGCAGACAAAGTTGCGTCGGCGCTAGGTGAGGGACGGATTGCGATTATTATTGACGGCACTCCATTCGTTCTGATCGTGCCGTCTGTATTTTTTGATTTTATGCAGGCGAGTGAAGATTATTATCAGCGCTTTTATTTTTCTGTGGTTATTCGATTGCTCAGAATCTTTACCTTTTTGATCTCGCTGCTTGGCCCGTCTCTTTATGTGGCGATTACGACCTTTCATCAGGAGCTGATTCCCACTCCGTTGTTGCTGACGGTTATTTCCGCACGTTCTGGTGTCCCCTTTCCTGCTTTGGTCGAAGCACTAGTGATGGAAGTTTCATTTGAAATTTTGCGGGAAGCAGGTGTTCGACTGCCGCGTCCGGTGGGTTCTGCTGTAAGTATCGTAGGCGCGCTGGTCGTCGGACAGGCCGCTGTAGAAGCGGGGGTAATCTCGCAAGCCATGGTCATTGTGGTAGCGTTTACGGGCATTGCGTCCTTCACCATTCCAGCGTTTAATCTCTCGATGTCCACGCGTCTGCTCCGTTTTCCGATCATGCTGATTGCGGCGAGTCTTGGATTGTACGGAATTGCACTGGCGCTTGTCGTGCTTGGGGTTCATATGTGTTCCTTGCGTTCGTTCGGTGTTCCGTATATGGCACCGGTCGCTCCAGCGTATGCGCGGATGTGGGGAAGTGAAGTACTCGTTCTTCCATTTGGTCACCGCAAGACGCGTCCGGCTTACATTCAGACGAAAGACATACAAAGTCATGGACCGAATCAGAAGCCGATGAGCGAGGAGGGAGGAAAACAGTGAAGCGGCGAGCATTTTTTTTATGGACAGTATGGCTGATGCTTCTTCCGCTGCTTCAGGGGTGTGGAACGTCGTCCGGGGGCTTAGCGGTACGGGAATTGAACAGGCTGAATGTCGTATTGGCAAGTGGAGTTGACTATGACGAGCAGAAAAAGCAGTTTGTCATTACGATTCAGTCGTTAAAGCCGGCCAAAGAAAAAAATAAACCGTCATCACCGGATGCTGTGTATACGGCAACAGCTTCCGGCAATACCGTTATGGAGGCCGCCCGGAATTTACGTGCGTTTACATCTGGCACATTGATCTGGTTTCATAGCAAAGTCATTGTACTTGGAAAAGATGTGCTGAAGGATAATCACTTGAGAGAGGTAATCGACTTTTTTGCCCGAAATCGGGAGAACCGGTATTCCAGTTGGGTGCTTATCGCACAAAATTCCGCTAAAGAGATTATTACGTCCCAGGCAGGAAGTGAAGTTGCGATTGCTGACGAACTGCTTGGCATTATTAGTAATCAGGCGGAGTATGCACAGTCAGCCACGCTTATGTTACGAGATATGATGAACAGCTATACAAGTCCATCGCGTACGTTTGTTACAAGTATAGTTCGCAAAACCTCGCAGGGGAAAAAAAGCTTCATTGAAATTCGCGGGGGTGCTGTGGTTAAAAATGGGGTTTACGAGACGGACCTGGCTCCTGAAGAGTTACGTTCTCTACGTTGGATTCGTAAGATTACGGATGTGGAGCCAGGTAGCGTGGTTTCGATTCCGCTTCATAAAGAAACAACAGGAGATGAAGCAAAAACCGCTGTTGAGCTACGGATTCAGAAACGAAAGCAACATGTCGAGATTCGTAATGATGTTCCGCGTGTTTCAATTGAATTACAAATTAGCGCTACCTTAATGGAAAGTGATACTGAATTCAACCTAAAAGACCCGAAGACCCAGGAAAAATTAAAAAAGGAACTAGATATGTTCGTGCAGCAAAATATACAGCAATTGCTAACGAAAATGCAAAAAGAAAAAAAGACCGATGTTTTCGCATTCGATCAGCTTATCCATCGGCAGCATAAGGAATATTGGCGTACGCACAAGAAGGAATGGGATCGAATTTATCCTGAGATTCCGGTTACGGTCACGATTGTATGGAATAATCTTCGCTACGGTATGATTACACAATTGGAAAGGAGCGGGGCTGATTGATCTGGTTTCTGCTGTTTATCGTATTTATGATTTACTGCGTTGTAACGATCCGTAATCTTAAAAGGCAGAAAGAGCGAAAAGAATTAATGGTGTTCTCGGTTATTAGTATCCTATCGATCTCAATCATTGCTGCTCATCTGCTGCTGGATGTTCCTCCTCTTATGAACTATTTGTTTCGCTGGATGGGACCGTTATCTGAACAAATAACGTTCTCACTCTTTGGTATTAAACTGCAAGGAGGAAGTTAACGTATGCTTGAAGACGGACGAATTTCATGGGGACAGCTGTTTATTCTTCTGATTGTGTTTATAACGGGGCTAGCGAGCAATTTGACTTCGGACTTTGCACTGGTGCGTCAGGATGGAGTGATTGCAGACGTATTGGTAATTCCATTTAGTATCGTAACATTTCTTATTATTCATGAACTGCAAAGGAGACACCCAGGACAGACTCCTTATGAGTATGGGAAGACAATTCTGGGGAGGTGGGGTGGAATACTGATTGGTATTGTTTATCTGTATATCACCATCGAAATTTCCATGATGCTGCCGAGAGTTTTTGGGGAGTTTGTCGTTACGGTTTTGACACCGGAAATTCCAGTTGAGGCCTATACGATCACGATGGTGCTTGTGGGTGTATATGTAGTGTATGCTGGGATCGAAGCGATTGCCCGGTTTACTCAGATGGCATTTCCCTTTTACGTATTTATCCTTGGTTTTATTAACTTTTTCTTGATTAAACAAGCGAAAATTGAAAACGTATTTCCGTTTTTTGACCATTCTGCTGGAGAGATTGCTTATGCTACGTATTTGCAGTACGTATTTCCGATGGGGGAGGTCGTACTGTTTTCCAGTATCCTGCCATATGTGAGAGGAAAACGACCAAAGTTTTTTTCACCCTTACTGGCCATTGTAGTTAGTGGTTTGTATTTGGCATACCGTGTGTTTATAACCGTCGGGGTTCTAGGCAAAGAGACAGTAGGAATATCTACATATCCATTCATCCAGGCGATTCGTTTTATTAAAATTGGCGAATTTATTGAACGACTTGATCTGCTATTTTTAGGGATTTACATTATGATTACAGTTGTTGAATTTAGTCTTATTTTTTATATGCTCGTTCAGGGAGTGGTACAGATGACGGGGATAAAAGATCGGAAGGCGATTACATTTCCGCTTGGTCTCTTGATTATTGGCCTGTCCCAAGTATCCGTTAGTAACACACTAGACCAGACTCGATATATGTCAGAGGTTCGGTTTCTTACTTCACCCATCTGGATGTTTATCATCCCCCTGCTGCTTCTAGTGATTAGCCGGATTCGCTTTGGTAAGAGGACTACCTCAGGAGGAAAGCAGGCAGTGATACGTACAGATGAGATGCCAGAAGTGAATAAAGTTCAGACATAACCAGGCGATTTTTCGTCTGGTTTTTCATATGGCGTTCGCGTACAATGAAACACGGCTTGTGTTTTACAAATCATCGATTTTTCCTTACAATTATGAAGAATATAGGGCAGTAAGAAAGGGGTCTAGACCTGAATGATTCAAGTGAAAGACTTGCATAAATATTATGGAAGCCTGGAAGTTCTGAAGGGCATTGACTGTGTAATTAATGAGAAGGAAGTAGTCAGTGTTATCGGTCCGTCCGGGTCTGGGAAAAGTACATTTTTACGCTGCCTGAATGGGCTTGAGGAATTGACAAGCGGGCAGATTATTGTAAATGGACATAACCTGGCTGATCCAAAGGTAGACATTAACCAGGTACGTACGGAAGTAGGAATGGTATTTCAGCGCTTTAATTTGTTCCCGCACAAGACTGTGCTGGAGAACGTAATGCTCGCACCAATCAAAGTATTGAAAAAAGATAAAGAACAGACGCGTAAACGTGCTATGGAACTGCTTGGAAAAGTAGGGCTGGCTGACAAGGCAGATGTTTATCCAGATCGCCTGTCCGGGGGACAAATGCAGCGTGTAGCGATTGCGCGTGCGCTTGCGATGAATCCGAAGGTTATGCTGTTTGATGAACCGACCTCGGCACTGGATCCAGAACTCGTTGGGGAAGTACTTGCGGTTATGAAGGAGCTCGCTCAGGAAGGTATGACGATGGTTGTTGTGACACATGAGATGGGATTTGCCCGCGATGTGTGTGATCGGGTTATTTTTATGGACCAAGGTATCATTATGGAAGAAGGCCGCCCGGAAGATGTATTTACGAATCCGAAAAATGACCGGACGCGTGAGTTCCTGCGCAAAGTAATCAATGTACCGGAGAAAGCATAACGCATGAGTGATAAAACAATTGCCTGTAGGGGATTTCTGCATGGATTTACGCATCGTTATGAGAATCCGGTCCAATACTTGCTTGCGCTCGGCGATGATACGATCGTGCTGAATGAGTGGATTGGGAAGACGGTACGTATTGCATTTCTTGAGCGGATTGCTTGTATTTCGTGCGGACGCTCGATTAAGAAGACATACAATAGTGGGTACTGTTATCCGTGTTTTACGAAGCTGCCAGAGAATGACCTGTGCATTGTAAAGCCGCATGAGTGTCATCATCATCTTGGTACGTGCCGCGACCCGGAATGGGGCGAAGCGCATTGCATGATTCCACACTATGTTTATCTTGCGGTGAGCAGTGGTGTTAAGGTGGGGCTTACACGCAAACATAACGAGCGCAAGCGTTGGGTAGATCAGGGAGCGGTACGGGCGATTCCGATCGCGGAAGTGCCGAATCGTAAGCTCGCAGGAGAGCTTGAGGTTCACCTTACTCAATTTGTAGCGGATAAGACTGACTGGCGAAAAATGCTCAAGGGCGATGTGACGCTTGTTGACTTGCTTGCGGTGCGAGATGAGCTATATGCACAGTTCCCGGACGCGTTCCAGCCGTATCGGATCGAAGAGGATGAATGGTTGGACATTGTCTATCCGATACTGGAACAGATTACAAAAGTAAAAGCGTATAATCTGGACAAGCAGTCTGTCATTGAAGATGAACTGATCGGGATAAAAGGGCAGTATATGATTTTTAAGGGGGGCGTATTAAATATACGCAAATTCTCCGGCTATGAAGTAGAGATGAGTGTGTAGTAGGGGAAGAACGATTACAAAGTGGGAAAAGGCGACTGCCTTTTCCTTCTGTATTATAGGAGAGAGACGGATGAAGGCAAATCGATGGATTGTATGGATGATGCTTGCGATGCTGCTGCTTGTCACTGCGTGTGGACAAGGCTCTCAATCAGTAGAGCATACAGATAAAAAAGCAGAGAGATCTTCGCAAACATCAGATGGATTCCCGGTAACATTACAAGATAAAAGCGGCACAGACGTGAAAATCGCCAAAAAACCGACACGAATCGTTTCGATTATTCCGAACACGACGGAGATTGCGTTTGCGATTGGCGCAGGCAATGAGATTGTCGGAGTATCTAATTATGATAACTATCCCGCAGGAGTAGCCAAAAAGCAAAAAGTCGGTGATTTAAAAGTAAACAGAGAAAAAGTAGTAGCGCTGAATCCTGATTTGGTACTCGCAGACAGCAGCAATGGTGAAGCTATTAACACATTGCGCAAAGCTGGACTTACTGTACTTGTAACAGAAGCGAAAAACATCGACGAAGTATACAAATCAATCGGGCTAGTCGGTCAGGCGACTGGACATACGGGAGAGGCAGACAAGCTTGTTCATAACATGCAAGCAGATGTCCGAGCCGTCCAGGAAAAAGTAAAGACGATTCCAGATGAGAAGAAACCAAAAGTATGGGTAGAAGTAGATCCATCCCTGTTCACAGCAGGTAAGGGTACATTTATTGATGATATGATAACGCTCGCAGGAGGTAAGAATATCGCATCTGATGTGGCGGGCTGGAAACAGTTATCGGAAGAAAAAGTGCTAGAACGCAATCCAGATATCATTTTAAATACATACGGCTATTATGATAAGGAAGCAACTGCCAAAATTTTAAACCGTCCGACATGGCAGCATGTAAAAGCAGTACAGGCCAAGCGAGTCCAAGCACTTGATTCAGATATCGTAATCCGGCCAGGGCCGCGCATTACACAGGGATTGCAAGAAGTTGCTCGTGCTCTGCATCCGGATTTGTTTAGGTAGCAGGGTGAAATGAATATGAAGCGAGATCAACTAGGATGGAGGAGGCGGCTGGCCGCATGGCTGCTTCCTCTTTTTTGTCTGCTTGTTGTAGTGGTGATAGGAAGTGTATCGGTTGGGAGTGCAGACCTGTCTGTCGGTTCAGTATGGAAAATTATCATGTCCCGATTTATGTTTACAGGTTCAATGGAGCCGAATTGGACACAGGCAGCAGAGACGATTGTATGGGAGATTCGGCTGCCACGCGTTGTACTTGCTGTACTTGTCGGAGCCGGACTGGGTGCCGCAGGAACGGCGTATCAGGGGATTCTGCGTAATCCGCTTGCAGATCCGTACATCTTGGGCGTGTCCTCGGGTGCATCAGTGGGAGCGGCGGCATTTATACTGTTTGGAAGCGGTTGGAGTATCGTTGGTTCGTGGACCCTTCCGTTTGTCGCATTTCTCTGTGGTCTTGCCACGTTGTTGGTCGTTTACCGACTGGCCAGCATTAACGGAACGATTCAGGTGGAGACGCTGCTGTTATCCGGCGTAGTCGTGCAGTCGTTTCTCGGTGCAGGGCTATCCTTGCTTATTTCGCTGTCCAGGGAGAAAATACAAGACATCGTGTATTGGATGATGGGGAGCCTGGCACTTGCTGACTGGCAGTCCGTCGTCGTCATTGCCCCGTATGTGCTTGGAGGGATTGCTGTTATGTGGCTGTGCACAAGAGAATTGAATATTTTGGCACTGGGTGAGCAAAAGGCACACCATCTCGGGATGAATGTACAGCGTATCCGCCTGGTATTGCTCGTAACCGCCTCGCTTGCAGCGGGAGCTACTGTTGCGGTGTCGGGAGTGATCGGATTTGTAGGTCTGATTATTCCGCATATGATGCGTTCGATTGTAGGCTCTGACTATCGGGTTTTGCTTCCGGTATCAGCAGTAGCTGGTTCCATTCTTTTGGTGATGGCAGATACGATCGCACGTACCATACTTGACCCGCAGGAATTGCCTATTGGTGTCATCACAGCATTTTTAGGGGCTCCGTTTTTTGCGTATTTGCTGCGCAGACGGCGTAAAAACTTTTGGTAAAGGAGGCGGAGGGATGCTGCGTGCGAATGAGATTTCGCTTACGCTTGGAAGCAGGCAGATCCTTGACGGAATTAGTCTGGAGGTAAAAAGGGACGAGATACTTGGTGTACTGGGCCCAAATGGTTGTGGGAAATCTACGCTCGTTAAAGTACTATCCCGCTTGCTTGTACCGAATAAAGGGGAGATTCATCTAGATGGTCAACCTCTGACTTCTTACAGTTCCAAACAGTTAGCGCGCAAGATGGCAGTCGTCAGCCAGGACGGTCTTGCACCGCTACCGTTAACTGTAGCGGAAGCCGTGCAAATGGGGCGGTATCCTCACCAACGACTATGGAAGAAGGATGCCATCCGGGATGAAGAAGTCGTACAGCAGGTGCTCATCCGCACCGAGCTTACAGAACTGGCTGGCAAGCCGCTTGATAGGCTAAGCGGTGGCGAGCGGCAGCGTGTGGCGATTGCCTGTGCAATGGCGCAGGAGCCGGAAGTGTTGCTGCTTGATGAGCCGACGACTTATCTAGATATTGGCTATCAGATTGGGATTCTTGACTTGCTGCGCCGCTGGCAGCAGGAGACCGGTGGGGCGGCACTGTTGGTACTGCATGATCTGAATCTGGCGGCACAATATTGTGATCGATTGATGCTGATGAAGAGCGGAAGCGTGGTATGCAGTGGTTCGGTAGAAAAAATCATGGAGACGGCATTATTGACCGATGTATACGGAGTTCGCCCACTTGTTGTGCCACACCCGAATTTGCACGTTCCACAGGTGCTTCTGGAGCGGACGTCATGCAAATAAGTGGGTGATAGACACTGGTTCATAATAATGTCCATCGGGAGCAAAGATAGATCCGTGTGCTACGCAAGTCTGTGATGTTGTTGTATAATGAATGATAGTAATTATAAGGAAATAGGAGCTTATTATGGCTGAAAAACAAATCCGATATTATGGGTATAACAAATGCGGTACGTGCCGCAAAGCGAAAAAATGGCTGGATGAAAATGAAATAGCTTATGAGGACATCGCGATTGTAGACGCGCCGCCATCCAAAGAAGAACTGCGCACGTACTGGCAGCAGAGCGGACTTGAGCTTAAGAAGTTTTTCAACACAAGTGGCCAATCGTACCGTGAACTTGGTCTGAAGGATAAATTGAAAGACATGTCTGAGGATGAAATGCTCAATTTGCTTGCATCCGATGGTAAGCTCATCAAGCGACCGCTTATTGCAGGAGCTGGTAAGGTAACAGTTGGCTTCAAAGAAGATGATATGGC